>CAYMHN010000227.1:0-6220 GCA_964390235.1 uncultured Candidatus Competibacteraceae bacterium | reverse complement strand
GCCGCCGGGCCGGATCGCTGAGCACCTGATAGGCCTGGTTGATACGCCGGGCCTGCTGGTCCGCGGACAGGTCGCCCCGGCGCCGATCAGGATGAAACAGCCGCAGCAACAGCCGCTGATGCCGTTTCAGCCGATCCGGATCGGCCGGTGGTTCCAGACCGAGAACCCGGTAGTGACTGCTGTGGGGTGATAGCAGCACTTGTTCGATGTACTGCCGCGCGGCGGCCCTGAGTTCGTCGGCATCGCTGGACAGGGCCAGCGGCAACTCGCCGGGAACCGATCCACTGGCCACTTGCAGCAATCGGGTCACGCCCGGAGGAAGTGGTGTATCGGCGGGTAGATCGATGGTCGGATCGCGGTAGCGCGCCAGCGCCCAGGTTAGCGCCATCAGCGCCGGATCATCGCTCACGCCGGAAGTTTTTTCGGATTGCCCGAGCCATAGGAGTAATAATAGTAATAGCTGTTATAGCCATAGCCATGATCGCGGCTGTCGAACTTGGTCAGAATCGAGCCGATCACATGGGTACGCGCTACTCTGAGCCGCTTCAGGGCGTCCCTGGCGGGCTTCTTGCGGGTCGAGGACGACTCCACCACCAGAATAACGCCATCGGCCAGATTGCCGAGGATCAAGGCATCGGCGATACCCAGCACCGGGGCGCTGTCGATAATCACCAGGTCGAAAGTCTCGGCGGACTTTTTCAGTAGCTGCTCCATGCGCGAACTGGCCAATAGTTCCACCGGGTTGGGTGGCATCGGGCCGGACGGGATGATGTAGACATTGGGCAAGGGGGTTTCGCGCAACACGCTGGAGGGTTTCATGGTGCTGACCAGGAAATTCGACAAACCCGGCGAACCGTCCAGTCCCAGCACCTTGTGTAGCGTGGGCTTGCGCAGATCGGCATCGATCACCAGCACCTTGCGGCCACTCTGGCCGAACTGTATGGCCAGGCTCAGCGCGGTGGTACTCTTGCCTTCGCCGGCCGCCGTGCTGGTGATCATCATGATCTTGGGCACGCCGTGAGCCGTGGAGAACTGCAGCACGGTACGCAGGGAACGGTAGGATTCGGCGAATGCCGATCGAGGGTTGTTGTGCAAGCTCAGCGCCAGATTACCCCCCTTGTCGCTATCGGGTTGTTTTTCCAGCGGGATCAGACCCAGTACCGGGATACCGAGACGGCGTTCCAGATCTTCCGGACGCTTCAAGGTATCATCCAGCCGTTCGAACAACAGCGCCAGACCGATGCCGCCGGCCAGACCGATCATGATCGCCAGCAGCAGGTTGCGCTGCCAGTTGGGCGAGAACGGGGCGCCCGGAATCTGCGCCCGGTCGACGATGGTGACGTTGTTGGCATCGTCCTGTTCGACCACGCCGAGTTCCTTGTAGCGCTGCAGCAGCGCATCGTAGAGCTGGCGGTTGGTGTCGACGTCGCGCTTGAGCAGATTGTACTGGTGTATGGTGCGATTCTGCAGGGCCAGCACATCATCCGTGACCTCTTCCAGACTGGCGCGGATGGTTTCCTCTTCGGTCCTGGCGTTCTCGTAATTGGCCCGGATCAGCGCAAAGATCGAGCGCTTCTCCTCCTCGATGCGGCGGTCGAGTTCGGCGATGCGCCCGGCTAGCTGCTGCATATCCGGATAACCGGGTTTGAAGACCTTGAGCCGTTCCTGGTACTCGGCCTCCAGACCGACCTTGGTCTGCTTGAGCGATTGGATCACCGGATTGTCCAGTACGGCACTGAGCCCATCCCCTCCACGGGTCTGTAACTGTTGATACAGCAACTGGGCGCGCAAGCGCTCGCGCTCGGCCTGATTCAAGGCATTGCTCAGACTGGCCAGCCGCCCGGAAACCAGGGTCTGACGGCTGTCGATGTCGATGATCCCCTCGCGATCGGCGAAATCGGCCAGCGCCAGCTCGGAGCGCTCCAGACGGGTACGGGTCTGCTCCAGCTCGCGTTGCAGAAATTCCTTGGCCTTGACGGTGGACTCGATCCGGTTCTGATAATTGATGTCGATGAAGGTGTCCGCCCAGGTATTGACCACCAGAGCGGCCAGCGCCGGATTGGAATGAACATAGTGCAAACGCACCAAGCTGGAATTCTGGACCGGGCTCACCGCTACCGCTCCAGGACCGAGACTCATTCGGATCGGCTGGCCGGCCGACGCACCCCGCGCGGCGTCCTGATCTCCAGTCAGGCCGCGGGACAGATCGATCAGGCGATCCCGCAGGGTTGGCGCGGTATTGACCTCCGGCATGGTCATCTGTCGCAACCGCTGGGTAGCAGCCTCGGCCATGCTGCGGCTTTGCAGCAGCTGGTACTGGGTCTGGTAGAAATCCTGGTAGCTGATGTAGCTGAAGGCCTCGCGCTGGGCCTGGCTGACCACATCCACCACCTGGGGAACCTGGCGCTTGATCTGCAGGGTCAGTGTCGATCGGTATTGCGGCACTTCCATCAGCGTGGAAACGGTGACGGTCACCAGCGCCAGCAGAAAGAACAGGATGATGATCCACTTGCGCTTGGTCAGGACTTGCCACAGTTCCAGCAGTTGCCAGCCGTCATCAGGCTCGTCACGTTCGCCACAGGGGCCGTGAATGACCGGATTGGCCAGCGTGTGCCCTTGCTCGTCGCGGGGTTGTAGAGGGTAATCGAGACTGGCGGGACGATTGGGCATGTTCAGGGGGTGACGTAACGGAACGGATTGAGCAAATCGATGGTATCGCGAAACAGCGAATCGTTCAGCATGACGCGGGACTCGTTGCGGAGCACAACGATCTTGTCACCGCCGGCCAGCACCGGATCGTTGATAGCACCATTGCGGATCTTGTCCAGATCGAAGATCAGTGTCTCGAAATCCCCCTGGTTGTTGACCGGACGCATCAGGCGGATGGAGCTGGAATCCGCCAGACGGGCCAATCCGCCGGCCAGAGCAATGGACTGCAACAGCGTGGTTCGACTGCTCAAGGCGTAGACGCCCGGCCGACCTATGGCTCCTTCGATGGTGATGCGCTGGCTGCCGTATTCCTTGACGAATACGCTTACTTGCGGGTCTTGCAGATAATTGATGGCCAGCAAATCGGCCAGTCGCTTTTCGAGGGCGACTGGAGTCAGGCCCGCCGCGCGCACCGTACCGACCAGTGGAATCGATATATCGCCGCCACTGCTGACCCGCACATCACCGGACAGTGCATCGACGCCAAATACCCGCACGGTGAGCAGATCCTGCGGACCGACGAGGTATTCCTCGGCTTCAAGATCCAGGGGGCCGGAACTGTCGATCGCCAGCGCGGAGGGATCGAACTCCCGCACCCCGGTCGAAATGCTACCCCCGGCACCGATCGGCCGGGAGGACATCAGACCGGACGCACCCTCCGGCTCGGCAATCGAGCCACTGGCACTGGCGAACTCACCAGCGGCGGCATTACCCTCGGTAATCCCGTCCCCGGTCTCCGGCGAACTGGCACAGCCATACAGCCCGAACAGCATGACCAGCACGACCGCCTTCAAACTTGTTGCACGCATCATCCACCAACCTCTGCCACCCGGGCATCATCGCTGTCTACCCGGCGATACAGTTCAGCAGGCTCAGCGGGTCAGAAAACTGAGCTGGTAAAGAGGGGCATCCGGTCCCCAGTCGATGTAATTGATATTGACCTGAACGATATAGTTCTGCGTGTTATCGATTTCCACCCCCAGAAAGAAGTGATCCTTGACCGGTTCCCGGGCACGCATCCTGGCTACCGTATCGGCTTCGACCAAGGAGGCCAGATCGATCGGCAGTCGCACATCGTATACCACGACCGGACGCTGATCCGCCCGGGTCGGGCTTTCCCGATCCAGCACTTCATTAATCCAGTACTTGCGCCAGCGCTTGACGACGCCATCGGCGGTATGTTCTTCGTAGCATTCAAGTGGGGCCAGCCACAGATTCAGCTGTTCCGACTGATCCTCGATGAACTCGATCCGACCATTCGCCGGAACCAGCAGATAACGCTGGTCGGAAGGCGTGCCTTGGCAGGAACGGGCGATGCTGACCACGGGAGCCAGCAGGGCATCGCGTTCGACCAGGTTGAACAGGGTAAAATCTTCTACTGCCTGTGCCGGAACGGACACACTGCCCAGCAGTAAAATCACTCCCACCCACCACTGCTTTCCGCGCATCGCGCACTCCCATGGATCATTAGTCATGCCAAGTCGCTGGTATTCTGACATTCTCGGCGACTCTCGGCCACAGAATCACTATAGCACGTTGAATCGACATCGTGCGGCCGGGTGGCATGGTTGTTTTCCCCCGCGGGCTCTGCAATGATTCAGCGCATTTGACACTATCACCTCCCCCTTGCGCCAGTCGCCCCTGGTGATGGGAGGATCGCTCAACCCCTGAGGAGTATCCAATGGACCCAAGGTCAGTCAAGACCGCGGCCGACGCTCGCAAGATTGTCGAGGAGCGCGGACTCGATCATGTGAAAGTCGGCCTGTTTGACATTGACGGCGTGATGCGCGGCAAGTACATACACCGTGACAAGTTCTTTTCGGCCCTGGACGGCGGCTTCGGGTTCTGTGACGTAGTGCTGGGCTGGGACTCCCGCGACCAACTCTACGACAATGTCAGCTACACCGGCTGGCATACCGGTTACCCGGACGCACCGACCCGCATCCTGCCCGACAGTTGCCGCGAACTGCCACTGGAGGACAATGGCCTGCTGTTCCTGGCCGAGTTCACCGAGGCGGCCGAGCGCATCTGCCCGCGCGGCCTGCTGCGCAAGATGGTGAGCCGGGCCCGTGAGATGGGCTACGAACCCTACTGTGCCTTCGAGTACGAGTTCTTCGTGTTCAATGAAACCCGCCAGTCGATCCGCGAGAAACACTACCGCGACCTGACCCCGCTGGCGCCGGGTTATTTCGGCTACTCGATGCTGCGCAACTCGGTCGATGCCGATTTCTACCGCGCCCTGCTGGCGATCTGCGAGCGCATGGATTTCGGCATCGAGGGTCTGCACGAGGAGACCGGCCCCGGCGTACTGGAAGCCGCCATCCGGGTGGACCATGCCCTAGCCGCGGCCGACAAGGCGGCGTTGTTCAAGACGTTCACCAAGATCACCGCCCAATGTCAGGACAAGATCGCCACCTTCATGGCCAAATGGTCACCGGACTGGCCCGGCCAGAGCGGTCATATCCACATGTCGCTGCGCAACAGCAAGAACAAGTCGGCGTTTTACGACTCCAGGAAGCCCCATGGAATGAGCAAGACCATGCGCCATTTCGTCGCCGGCCAGCAACAGCTGATGCCCGAACTGCTGGCCATGGTCGCTCCCACGGTCAACTCCTACACCCGACTGATCCCCGGTTTCTGGGCGCCGACCGACTCGGCCTGGGCGGTCGACAACCGGACCACGGCGCTGCGGGTGATCCCCGGCAGCGACAAGTCGCAGCGGGTCGAATACCGGGTGGCGGCCGCCGATGCCAATCCCTACATCATCCTGTCGGCGGCGCTGGCCTCCGGCCTGTGGGGCATGGCCACCAAGGCCGAACTGGGCGAGCCGGTTCAGGGCAATGCCTATGACATGAGTTTCCCCCCCGAACTGGCCCTGCCCCGCACCCTATGGGAGGCGGCCCAGCGGCTCAAGGCCTCGGCCATGGCCCGCGAGTGGTTCGGTGACGAGTTCGTGGATCACTACGCCGCCACCCGCGAATGGGAGGAGCGCGAGTTCCGCAAGCACATCACCGACTGGGAACTGGAACGCTACTTCGAGATCATCTGATTGTTCGCCTGGCTGGAATCCCATGAGGCGCTGATCTGGTGGCTGGGCATCGGGTCGCTCCTGACCTTCGTCGGCAGTCTGATCGCCATTCCCTGGCTGATCGCGCGGATTCCGGCCGATTATTTCGTCAAACCCGACCATCGACCAATGCTGCCGTTCTTCGGCCGGCATCCGGTGATCCGGGTGCTGGGCCTGGTGGTCAAGAACCTGTTCGGCCTGTTGTTTCTGCTGGCCGGCATCGCCATGCTGGTATTGCCGGGTCAGGGCATTCTGACCATGCTGATCGGTCTGTCGCTGCTGAACTTTCCGGGCAAGCGGGCGCTGGAAATCCTGCTGATCAAACAGCCGGCGGTAGCGCACGGGATCAACTGGATTCGGGAACGGGCCGGGCGGGCGCCGTTGCTGGTGCCGGAGTGATCAGCCGCCCGGCGGCGGCCGGGGCGGCGCTTCCGGCAACAGCCC
>CAYMHN010000226.1:0-6224 GCA_964390235.1 uncultured Candidatus Competibacteraceae bacterium | reverse complement strand
CGCGATCATTGCCAGCGGGAAGTTCCATGGCGTAATGGCGGCGACCACGCCCACCGGTTCCTTGGTCACCAGCAGTTTTTTTCCGCGCGCGGGCTCGGGGATGATGTCGCCGTAAGTGCGCACCGCTTCCGCGGCGAACCACTCCACATAGGAAGCACCGTACGCGACTTCGGAACGCCCTTCTGAGAGCGGTTTGCCCTGCTCGCGGGAGATCAGGCGCGCCAGGTCCTCGGTATGGGCCAGGATGAGCGCATGCCAGCGCCGCAGAAACTGCGCGCGGTCCCGCCCGGTTTGCCGTCGCCAGCCGTCGAAGGCGTCGTGCGCCGCGATGGTGGCAGCCTGAGCGTCCACAGCCCCGCTGTCGGGGACGGTCGCGAATGCCTCACCGGTCGCGGGGTCGCACACCGGGTAGCTTTCGCCGCCCGCGCTGCTGCGCCATTGCCCGGCGATGAAGTTGTGGGATCGAACCAAATCGGGGCGATCAAGAGTGAGAGTCATATCAGTTGCCTCGTAATGTCGAATCGAAGAAGGTGTCGGTCGCGGGGTGATTCAGGCCGCTTGCCGTTCCAGCGCGGCGGCGATCGCTTCACCCATCCGGGTGGTCGAGGCATCGCCGCCCAGGTCCGGCGTTCGCGGCCCTTCCCTCAGCACCTGTTGAATCGCCCCGACGATCGCGTCATGCGCGCTGCGGCCCACGCCCTCGCCGCGGCCGAGGAAGTCCAGCATCATTGCGCCCGACCAGATCGCGCCGATCGGATTGGCGATGTTCCTGCCGTAGATGTCCGGGGCGGAGCCGTGCACCGGCTCGAACAGCGAAGGGAAGCGGCGCTCCGGGTTCAGGTTGGCCGAGGGCGCAAGGCCGAGCGTGCCGGTACAGGCAGGACCGAGGTCGGAGAGGATGTCGCCGAACAGGTTGGATGCCACCACCACATCGAAGCGTTGCGGCTGCAGCACGAAGCGCGCACAAAGCGCGTCGATATGCTGCTTCTCCCAGCTCACTTCCGGGAAGTGATTCGCCATTTCGGCCGCGCGTTCGTCCCACCACGGCATGCTGACGGCCACACCGTTGCTCTTGGTCGCCACAGTGACCTGTTTGCGTACGCGCCGGCGGGCCATTTCGAAGGCGAACCGCAGCACGCGTTCCGTGCCGTGCCGGGTGAAGACCGATTGCTGCACCACCAGCTCCCGCGCGCTGCCTTCGAACATCGTGCCACCGACCGCCGTATATTCCCCTTCGGTGTTCTCGCGCACGATCACCATGTCGATGTCACCGGCGGCACGGCCGGCCAGCGGGCATGGTACACCGTCGAACAGCCGCACCGGGCGCAGGTTGATGTATTGATCGAACTCGCGCCGGAACTTCAGCAGGGAACCCCAGAGCGAGACATGGTCCGGAACGGTCGCCGGCCAGCCGACTGCGCCAAAATAGATGGCATCCACATCGGCCAGTTGCTCCTTCCAGTCGTCCGGCATCATCTTCCCGGTTTGCAGGTAATAGTCGCAACTGGCCCACTCGATGTGCCGGTAGTCGAATGCAATGCCGAACAGCTCACCCGCTCGGTCCAGTACCCGCAATCCTTCCGATATCACCTCCTTGCCGATGCCGTCGCCTGGAATGACGGCAATCCTGAACGATAACTCCACGTGCGAACCGCCTCTTGGTTGGTTGACAGGGAACAGGACGCAAGGCTCCAGCGGGAGGTCTGCTGTCCCGAATTCAGCGCGGTTGGAAAAACCGTCGCAATGACGCTATGTTAGCCACCGCTTTCCAGTGAGAGATTTCGTAATGAGTCGTCCCGATCGCAGAATCGGGTGTTTTTGAGAGGGCGTTCGGAAGCTTGTGCTGCGGGGGCCGGGCCTCCGTGTTCAGCCTTTGGGAGCGATCAGCTTTTCGATCGGGTAGTAGTCCTTCGCGCAGGGGGACTTGATCACGATGTAGCTGAAGTACTTGTCGATGCCGATACGCTGATCGAGCAGGTGCTCCATGATGCTCTGGTAATGCACGACGCTGCGGGTGACGAATTTCAGCAGGTAATCGAAACCGCCGCTCACCATATGGCATTCGACGATCTCGTCCACATTGCGGATATAGGATTCGAACTTGGTGAAGTCTTCGCGCCGGTGGTCGGCAAGCGTGACCTGGGTGAAGACCAGCTGGACGCTGCCCAGCTTCTCGAGCTGCACATGGGCGCCATAGCCGGTTATATAGCCTGCCTTCTCCAGGCGTTTTACACGGGTCAGGCAGGGGCTGGGAGACAGGCCGACGGCGTCGGCAAGTTCGACGTTCGAGGTGCGTCCGCTACGCTGCAGATGGCTCAGAATGCGCAGGTCGATGCGGTCCAGTTTCAGTGCGCCGGTCATCGTGGTCTCCGTCAGATCGCCTATGCCCCGGTCAACCCGATTCAATGGTAGCAAGCTGCCGCGCGACGCGCCATTGGGCGCGTCGCGCGCCTGCGTCAACCCAGCGCGCTGCGCACATCGGGCTGTTCGAGTACCCCGTCGAGGGTACGCTCGAGACGCTCGAACAGCAGGTCGAAGTCTTCGTTGGTATAGCAGAGCGCGGGCGCGAAGCCGAGAACGTTGTCGGCAAACGAACGGAAGATGATGCCGTTGCGGTAGGCGGTGTCGAAGATGCGCTCGGCCAGTTTGAGCGCCGGATCGAAGCGGGCCTTGGTTGCCTTGTCGGCCACCAGTTCCAACGCGCCCAGCAGGCCACGACTGCGGGCATCGCCCACCAGTGGATGGTCCAGCAGCGCGCGCAGTCCTTGCTCGAAACGTGGCGCCTTGTCGATGCCGTTCGCCAACAGGCCACCTTCGCCATACAGGCGCAACACTTCCAGCGCGATGGCGGCGCTGACCGGATGGGCCGAGTAGGTGTGGCCATGGCCAACCGGCAGATCCGGCCCGCTACCTTCGGCGATCCCCTGATAGATCTCATCACTCATCAGCACAGCACCCATCGGGGCATAACCGGCGGTCAGTCCCTTGGCCACCGTCATCATATCCGGGGTGACGGCCTCGGTCTCGCAGGCGAACATGGGGCCGGTACGTCCGAAAGCGGTGATCACCTCGTCCACCACGAACAGGATGCCGAGCTCGCGGCAGGTGTCCTGCATGGCCTTGAGCCAACCTGCGGGCGGCACGATTACGCCGCCGGATCCCTGGATCGGTTCGCAGAAGAAGGCGGCCACCCGGTCGCGACCGATTGCCTGCACTTTGTCTCGTAGCGCCGCGACGGATGCGCTGATAATGGCCACCGGGTCGGGGCCGACCGGGTTCCGGTAAGGGTAGGGAGAGGGGATACGGTGCTGATTCGGCAGCGGCAGGTCGAAATTGCGGTGAAACACGGGCAAGGCCGTCAGGCCCGATCCTTGCGCGGACGAGCCGTGGTAGCCGCGCTCGAGGGTAATGAAATGCTTCTTCTCGGGCCTGCCCAGCGCGTTGAAATAATGGATGATGAAGCGGATCGCGGAGTCGACCGCATCCGATCCGCCGAGGGTGAAATACACCCGCCGCAACGAGGGCGGCGCCAGCTCCACCAGCTCGGCAGCCAGCCTGATGGGGGGTTCGGAGCCGAAGTGGAAATAGCCGGTGGCATAAGGCAGGCGGCGCATCTGTTCCTCTGC
The DNA here is from genome assembly GCA_964390235.1 of uncultured Candidatus Competibacteraceae bacterium. Taxonomy (GTDB): domain Bacteria; phylum Pseudomonadota; class Gammaproteobacteria; order Competibacterales; family Competibacteraceae; genus CAYMHN01. The sequence continues at coordinate 2,598 of CAYMHN010000226.1, read as the reverse complement.
GGCCCGGACGATGCTTTCGTGGCCATAGCCGGTGTTGACACACCATAACCCGGAGAACGCATCGAGCAGCTCATGGCCGTTGCGGTCGCGCAGCCAGGCGCCGCGGCCGGACTCGAGCACGGCCACACCGCGCCGCTCATGATCACGATAGTTGGTGACCGGGTGGATCAGGTGATCGCGGTCGAGTGCGACAAGTGTATCTGTTTGCATGGTCAATCTGCCGGATGTCGAGTGGAAGTCTGGCTTCGTTTCAGCCGTAACGGAAATCGTGCAGCCGTCGGTCTTCCATCGGCTCGATATGCGAGGCGGACGACACACTGCGCTATAAGCTATGGTAGCCATGGGAGTGCAGTGTTTGCTTTCGATGATCAGGGTGCAAGGAAACAAAAATCGCGTATCCGCAGCGTGTTCGGCATTTTGTTTCGCATGGCCGCGGCGAGACCGGATTCATCGATTTCGCACCTTCAAGCCCTGGAGACAACGTTGAACGCGTTCCTGGCGTGCCTTGCCTTGATCCGTCTGGAGCGAAGGGAACTCGATGCCCGGCATCGTGACCGGGTGCTTCGATACGGCTCAATAACCGTGCTGGCGGTCCACCAGACCGACCAGCGGAAGGCCTTCGCGGTGGCGGCGGATGTTTTCGATCACCGCCTCCACGGCCGTCTCCGGCTGTGTCATGCTCGCGATGTGCGGCGTGAGCATGATGCGCGGGTGGCGCCAGAACGGGTGACCCTGCGGCAGCGGCTCGGGGTCGCAGACGTCAAGAATCGCGGCCGACAGCTGGCCCCCATCCAGCGCATCCAGCAAGTCGCGCTCGACCAGATGACCGCCCCGGCCCACGTTGATCAAGATGGCTCCAGGCGGCATGCGCTGAAACAGGGCGCGCGAAAGCATGCCGCGCGTGGCGGCGGTCAATGGCAGCAGGCAGACCAGGATATCGGTATGCGCGAGGAAGGCATGCATGCCGTTCTCGCCGGCGAAGCAGTCGATTCCCGGCAGCGCGTGTTCGGTCCGGCTCCAGCCCGCACATTGGAAGCCGAAGCCGTGCAGCTTCTCAAGCACCGCTTGGCCGAGTACGCCCATGCCGAGCACCCCGACGCGACGCGATGCGGCGGTGCGTACCGGGATCGGTTTCCAGAGTCCCTGGCGCTGCTGGGTGGCGTAACCGAGCCAATCGCGATGGGCGGCCAGCACGGCCAGCGTCACATATTCGACCATGCCGGCCACCAGGCCGGACTCGATCATGCGCACCACCGGAACATGGGCTGGAATGCGGGAAAGATCGAACTGGTCGACACCGGCGCCCGCCGAGAACACCAGCTCCACATTGGGAAACGTGGCCGCCAGGTTTTCAGGCGGTTCCCACGCGGCGAGAAAGCGCACCCTGGACGGGTCGCCGGTGGACGGCCAGATATGGAAATCGATCTCCGGCGCTCGTTCGGCGAACAGTTGCGCCCACTGTGCGCCGCGCACCGGGTCGGCTTTGTAAAGAAAACTCATCAGCTTATCCAACCATGCGAGTGTCTCAGCCAAGCGCCTGATTGATGATAGCGAACTGGCGCATGCCGGGATCCGGATGCAGGGGCTCACCGCGCACCATGGTGATCACGGTATCGACCTGGACCAGTCCCAGTTCGTTCAGCCAGGGACTCAATCCGCTCGAGTCGTGCACGTCGATGCGCACGAAGGAACCGGCACGGCTCCCCGCCCAGTGGCTGATCAATGCCTTGGCATGCTCCAGATCGGGAGCGACCACCGGTCCGATCACATAGCCATGGCCGAAGCGGCGCAGGATGGCAAAGCCGATCGGTTCTCCACCACTGTCTAGGACCACCCCTTGGGCGACGTTGAGCAGTTCGTTCATGACGGTGGCACGGGGCATGCCGGCGGCGCGGGCGGCCAGGCCTGCGATCTTGGCGCCGTCGCTCGCCCCGATCGGCCGTATGCGTTCGCCCGGCCGTGGCGCAATGATACGAGTCTGAAAGACCGTGCCCTGGTGCTGATGGATCTTGCCGACGGCGACGAAGCCGAGGCGTTCGTAAAGGGGCTGCCCGGAGGGCGTGGCGTTGAGCAGCGTGCTGCGCTCGCCGATCTCCTCGAGCACTCGGTTCATCAATTCACGCCCTATGCCCCTGCCTTGCGCTTCCGGCGCGACGATCATCATGCCAAGCGAGGCATAGTCGGCGCCGTGGCCCCAGCACATCGCGGTGCCGATGATTTCGCCGTCGTTCTCGGCGACAAAACCGCTGCCGAGGCGATGCACGAACTGCCAGTCCTCCAGCCGATGTGGCCAGCGCACTGCCTGCGAAAGCTTGTGGGCGGCGGGCAGATCGTTTTCCACCATGCGCCGGTAGCTGATTCGAAGTTCCGTGCTCTGGATGGTCATGAAGTTCTCCTTCGATGGTCTGTCGGCTTACTGTGGCGGGTGACAAGCCCGAATGCTAGGACGTTCTTGCCGCACCGGGGGCAGGCGGGCGGGTTGCGAAGCGCTGCTGGTCCGATACCGACCACGCCGGTGGCGCGACCGGCTACTTCGGCGGTGATGCGATGCCCTCGAACTGGGCGTTGATGGCCGCCGCCCAGCGCTTGGCGCGCTCG
>CAYMHN010000225.1:0-6245 GCA_964390235.1 uncultured Candidatus Competibacteraceae bacterium | reverse complement strand
CGCCGCCTCCACCAAATTTCAGTTCGAGAACGTCCAAAAACACACATAAGCCCGCATAAACGCGGGCTTTTTTATCGGTTTGCATCTAGAGAAGTACGATAAAGTCCGTTGACATCCGGGGGCAAGTGGTGGCGCCTGAAGTATCGATTCGGGGGCAAGGAAAAGCGGCTGTCGCTCGGTGTTTATCCCGATGTGTCCTTGCATGCCGGCCGGATCATCCGCCGGCTGGAGCGCGACATCTTTCCGTGGATCGGCGGGCGGCCGGTGGCGGATGTGACCGCGCCGGAACTGCTGAAAGAGAGCTTCCCGTTCACTTCAGGCAAGCCAACGGCGGGCGTCTTCCAGGTCGAGGCGGTGCTGGTCGTCCTGTTCCCAGCTGGCGACCAGATATGTGTAAACCATTGAATATAATGGCATTTCCTAGGGCATTCGAACCCCTGTTGCCGCCGTGAAAGTCCCCTATCTTGCACTTCTGCACACTTCTGCGCACAATGGCGGAATAAGGTAATCAGCAACTTAGTGCTTTGGAGTCCGTCAAGGTCCGCTGAAACACGGCCCCATGAATGGGACAAATCCGGGACACGCATTAGAGGGCGTCTGATATGGCGCGGGCCGCCCGTTACAAACGACTGGAGACCCGAAGCGCGCGGCTCAAGTCGGCCGATCGCACCGAAAGCGTCATCAACACACACATACTGCCCGCGCTGGGTGAGCGGATCGTTGCCGAGCTGACCACCCGGGAACTGCGCGCTTGGCTGAACCAACTGGCCGCCCAACCGGCCCGCCAACGCACCAAGCTGGGCGCCAAGCAGGCCTACCGGCCGGCACCGGAAACCGCCGACCAGAAACGTGCACGCAAGGCCAGCGCGAACCGCTGCTTGGCGGTGCTCAAGGCAGTCCTGAACAAGGCCTGGCAGAATGATCTGGTGGCCGACGATTCCGCCTGGCGCCGGGTCAAGCCGTTTCCCAAAGTCGAATCCCCCAGGATCCGATTCCTGACCGTTGAGGAATGCCGCCGCCTGGTCAACACCAGTCCGGCCGGACTGCGCGAACTGGTACGCGCGGCCCTGCTCACCGGCGCCCGTTACGGCGAGCTGGCGCGGCTCGATGTGGCGGACTTCGACCTCGGTCGGCGCATGCTCTACATTGCCGAGTCGAAATCCAGCCGCCCCCGTTATGTGCCGCTCAGTGCCGAGAGTGTCGAGTTCTTCCGAGCGCAAGCCCTGGACAAACACGGTGATGAGGCTCTGCTGCCGAATCACCACGGCGAACGCTGGAGCAAGGCTCAATATCAGCGCCCGCTGGCGGAAGCGGGCACCGCGGCCCGCATCGACCCGCCGGCGCGGCTGCATGATCTGCGCCACACCTACGCCAGCCTGCTGGCTCAGGCCGGCGCCGATCTGCTCACCATCAGCAAACTGCTGGGGCACGCCGATACCCGGATTACCGCCCGGCACTACGCGCACCTGTGCGACAAGACCCTGGCGCGCGCGGTCGAAACGCATCTACCGGGCTTCGGCGACCCGGCCATGCCCGGCAATGTCGTGCCCCTACGCGAGGAGCAACCCGCATGAGCCATCCCGCCTACGATGACGACTTCGCCGCCTGGACCCGTGAACAGGCCCGGATACTGCGCACCGGCCGGTTCAGCGAACTGGACATCGAACACTTGATCGAGGAGATCGAGGACTTGGGCGCCAGCGAACGCCGTGCCTTGGAAAGCCGCTTGGGCGTGCTGCTGGGCCACCTGCTGAAGTGGAAGTACCAACCGGACTATCCGCACCGCAAGAGCTGGCGGGCCACGATTCGCGAGCAACGGCGCCAGATCAACCGGCTACTGGCGCGCAACCCGAGCCTCAAGGCGACGTTGGCCGAGGCCGTAGCCGATGCCTACCAGACCGGCGTCAACATGGTGGTGGCGCAAACGCCGCTGGATGATGCCGATCTGCCCGGTACCTGCCCATTCACGGTCGAGCAGGTGTTGGACGATGATTACTGGCCGGATTAGTTGGGCGATTTTCAGCTTTTTGGTGGATGCACTGGACAAGTACTGGAGATCCTGAAGCGGCTGCAGGGCGAGCTGAGCGACATCCGTTCCGAGCTGCGCGACATGCGCTGCGAACCGCAGCAGATCAATCAGAGGCTGACCCGGGTGGAATATCACATGGGCGGGTTCTTTTCATCGACCGCCCTGCACAGCGACCGGGTCGACCGACTGGAACAGCACCTGGAGCGCATCGAACGCCGCCTGGGGCTGAGCGAGTAAAGCACTATCGCGGTCGAGACACGACACGCCGCAGTGTAATACAAGCCATTGAATCTAATGGCGTCCCCTAGGGGATTCGAACCCCTGTTGCCGCCGTGAAAGGGCGGAGTCCTGGGCCTCTAGACGAAGGGGACTGAGGCGGATGATGCGGGTGGGGTTGGTGGAGCCAGGCGGGATCGAACCGCCGACCTCTTGCATGCCATGCAAGCGCTCTCCCAGCTGAGCTATGGCCCCGAACCGTTAAGAGCGCGTAATTTAGGACACTCACCGGTTGATGTCAACAATTTGCGCGGCCCGGCTCAAACAGGCAGGATAAGCTGGTGCGACCGGCGCATGGTTCATCCGGCACGCGCAACAGAGCGGTAACAAACCGCCGGTAGGATGATAACCAGGGTGACGCGGGTCACCCATCAACCACAGGCAACCATCGGAGATCAACTCATGCGTTTACCCACTTCTCTTCTGGCCGCGGCTTCGCTGCTGGCCCTCACCGTCAGCGCGCAAGTCAGCGCCAGCCCCGAGACCTATTACGCGGGCAAGACCATCAGAATCATGATCCCCTTCTCCCCCGGGGGTGGGACCGACACTTTCGGGCGCTACATCGCGCAGTTTCTCGGCAAGCATGTTCCCGGCAACCCCACGGTGATCGCCGAGAACGTCACCGGCGCCGGTGGTCTGATGGGTTCCAACGAGTTCGCCGAGCGGGTCGAGCACGACGGCCTGACCCTGCTGACCGCCTCCGGTCACCTCAATCTGCGAGCCTTCATCAAGCTGGAAGGGCTGCGCCTGAATCTCAACGAACTGAGCCCAGTGGTGGCCGCCCCCATGGGCCATGTCACGGCGATTTCGACCAATTACGGGATCAGTTCCCCGGAGGAGATCGTCGAGGCGCGCGGCCGCTTGACCAAGGGGATTACCGATCCGGTCGGGCTGCTGGAGTCGCTGCTGGCCCTGGAGCTGTTCGACCTGGACTACCGGGCCATCCCCGGCTACAGCGGTCGCGGCGACACCCGCATCGCCTTCGAGCGCGGGGAGCTAGCGGTCACCACCCAGAGCACCCCGGCCTACCTGGCCCAGGTCGTGCCCCTGGTGGAGGAAGGCTCGGCCATGCCCTTGTATGCCATCGGCTTCATCGATGCCGACGGCAATCCAGTCCGCGATCCGGCCGTGCCGGACATGATCACCGCGCCCGAGCTGTACCAGCAAATCCATGGCGAACTCCCCTCCGGACCGGCCTGGGAAGCCTTCAAGGCGGCCGTGCCGCTGGTCCAGAACACCCGCGGCACGATCTGGGTCCATCGGGATGCGCCCGCCGATGCCAAGGAAGCGCTGCGTATCGGCGTCGAGCGCATGGCACAGGACCCCGAATTCCTGGCCGCTGGCGAGACCATGATGGGCGGTTACCAGATCATCACCGGCAGCGGCCTGGACCAGATCGGCGAAGCACTGGACGGGACCTCGCCCGAGGTTATCGAATGGATTCAGACCATGCTCAACGAGCGCTTCGGGGTCAATTTCGATAGCTGAAGCAGAACCCTGGACCGCCACTCCATCCCCGGCGTGGCGGTTGATAGCCGGATAACAACAAGGACAAGCCATGTTCGACGCCATGGTCAACGGTCTGGTCATTCTGCTCGACCCTTACCGCATGGCGATGCTGTTCGCCGGCGTGGGAATCGGCATCACCGTCGGCATCCTGCCCGGTCTGGGTGGGCTGATGGGCATGGCCCTGGTCCTGCCGTTCCTGTTCGGCATGGACCCCTATGCCGGCATGGCGCTGCTGATCGGCATCGCCGCCGCCGTGCCCAGCGCCGACACCTTTCCCTCGGTGCTGATGGGCATTCCCGGCTCCTCCGGCTCGCAGGCCACCATCATGGACGGCTACCCCATGGCCCGCAACGGCGAGGCGGCGCGGGCGCTGGGCGCGGCATTCTCGGCCTCGATGATCGGCGGACTGCTGGGGGCGCTGGCACTGACCGCCCTGGTACCCTTCGCCCGACCCATCGTGCTGGCCTTCGGCTCGCCCGAGCTGTTCATGCTGACCGTGCTGGGCTTGAGCATGGTCGGCGTACTGTCCGGCAACCGGCCGATCAAGGGCATACTGGCCGCGTTCGCCGGTGTGCTGATCGGTACCGTGGGCGGTGCGCCGGTGGCCGCCGAGTATCGCTACACTGGCGGTTTTCTGTATCTTTATGACGGATTTTCCTTGGTGATCGTGGCCCTGGGTCTGTTCGCGCTGCCGGAGATCATCGACCTGCTGGCCAAGGGCGGGACCATCGCCGAGCGCAGTCGAGGCCTGGGCAGCGGCTGGCTGCAAGGCGTGCGCGACACCGTGAAGTACAAATGGCTAGTGGTGCGCCACAGCCTGATCGGCATCATCGTCGGTTTCATCCCGGGCATGGGCTCGTCGATCATCGACTGGCTGAACTACGGCATCGTGGTCCAGACTAGCAAGGATCGCAGCCGCTTCGGCAAGGGCGATGTGCGCGGCGTCATCGCCCCGGAAAGCGCCAACAATGCTCGGGAAGGCGGGGTGTTGATGCCGACCCTGCTGTTCGGCGTCCCCGGCAGCAGCGCCATGGCCCTGTTCCTGGGGGCGATGATGATCTTCGGCATTCAGCCGGGACCGCAACTGCTGCGCAGCGAACTGGATCTGGTGTTCGTCATCATCTGGAGCCTGGCCCTGGGCAACGTGTTCGGTACCTTGATCTGCCTGCTGCTCAGCAAACCCATCGCCCGGCTGACCTTTGTGCCGTTCCACTATATCGCCCCCGTGGTCATCGTCATCGTGGTACTGGGCGCCTACCAGGAAACCCGGCACTGGGCCGATCTGCTGTTTCTGCTGGTGTTCGGCCTGCTCGGCTGGATCATGAAACGCATCGGCATGCCGCGCCCTCCCCTGCTGATCGGCTTCATACTCAGCGCCCTGGCCGAGCGTTACCTGTGGCTGTCCTACAATCTGTACGACTGGGAATGGCTGTACCGCCCCGGTGTAATCATCATCGGTCTGCTGTCCGTGTCCCTGATCATCGCTGGTAGCTGGCTGAAACGGGGCTCGCAACCGGTTGACGGGAGCTGAGCCATGCGCGAGCGCCTGATCCTGGTTTTCACCCGTCACCTGCAGACGGTCTTCGTCCTGCTGCTGCTGGCCGGGTTTCTCTACGTGGCGCTGCGCTCCGCCGACTTCCGGCTGGGCGCCCGGCTGTTTCCACAGATCGTCGCCTGGGTCGGCATCGGCGTGATCGCTCTGGAGCTGCTGAATCAGGCGATCCGGCGCGGTCGGCGCCAGGAGCGGGACTTTTCCGACCTCAGCGACGAGGAAGAGGCCAGCCCGGCCTTCTATGCCCGCGGCCTGCTGTTCTTCGGCTGGCTGATCGTGTTTTACGGGCTGATCTATCTGGTCGGACCGGTGGCCGCGTCCGGACTGTTCGTACTGTTGCTGTTGCTGGTCCAGTTTCGCGCCTACCCCCTGGTCACGGCAGGCGTGGGGCTGGGGGTCATGGGTCTGATCTGGGGCTTGAGCAAGGTGTTGAACCTGCGCTGGCCGGCCGGGGTATTCAATCTGCTGGGCTGAGGCGCTGGCGGATGAAGTCCAGTGCCCGCTCGATGCGTTGCAAGGTGCGAGCCTGGCCGAGCAATTCCAGGGTCGCATCCAGGGACGGCGAGCCGGCGCCACCGGTGACCGCCGCCCGCAGCGGCGGGCCGATCTTGCCGAACTTGAGTCCCAGTTCCTCGGCGACGGCCTGCATGGCCTGGTGGATGTCCGCTGCCCGCCAGGGATCAACCCCGGCCAGTCGGGCGTGCAGCCGTTCCATTGGTTGCAATGCGTCGGCCGTCAGCTGCTTGTCGGCCGACGGAGCATCATAGCTGTCCAGCGGCTGGTAGAGAAACCGACTGGATTCGGCCATCTCGCGCAGGGTACGCGCCCGCTCGCGCCAGGCAGCGGAACACTTCGAGCCCAACTTCGGTCTGCGGCGGG
>CAYMHN010000224.1:0-6250 GCA_964390235.1 uncultured Candidatus Competibacteraceae bacterium | reverse complement strand
TACCCGGCCCCGAAACCGCCGCGCGAACTGCCGGTCCGTCAAACCCGCATGCTGCTACTGCGCGATGACCACGGCCGGGTACTGCTGGAGCAGCGGCCCCCGACCGGCGTCTGGGGTGGTCTGTGGAGCTTTCCCGAATGCCCGCCCGAGACCGATATACCGGATTGGTGTCTGCACCATTACGGCCTGCGCATCGGCACCGTCCGACCCTGGCCGTCGCTGCGCCATACCTTCAGCCATTTCCATCTCGACATCACGCCGATCCGGGTCGAGGTGGCAAGTATGCGCTTACAGGTCATGGATAGCGACCGCCGGGTCTGGTATAACATCGATAATCCCGACCAGGCACGCGGACTGGCCGCCCCCGTCCAGCGACTGCTGACCCTTCTGGCAAACGATTGAGGAACCCCATGTCCCGAACCGTACAGTGCATCAAGCTCGGCACCGAGGCCGAAGGCCTGGACCGCCCGCCCTACCCCGGCGAACTCGGCAAGCGCATCTTCGAGCAGGTCTCCAAGCAGGCCTGGCAGCAGTGGCTGACCCACCAGACCATGCTGATCAACGAATACCGCCTGACCCCCATAGAGCCCAAGGACCGCAAGTTCCTGGAGGAGCAGATGGAGCGCTACTTCTTCGGCGAAGGCGTCGCCAAACCGCAAGGCTATGTGCCGCCGGAAAGCTGACGGCTCTTGACGACCAGGAGACGACTCGCTTTAATACGCACTTCCCTCCGATGCCCAGATAGCTCAGTCGGTAGAGCAGGGGACTGAAAATCCCCGTGTCGGTGGTTCGATTCCGCCCCTGGCCACCAATTATATCAGTAACTTAGATCCGTTTCACTGCCTTTTCCTGACTGCCCTGCGGGACTTTTGCGGGACTACCCCACGCTGAGCCGTCGCAGCACTATGTAAATTTGCGCGTGGATTGAGACCATTTGTTGCGTGGATTGAGAGTAAGAACTTTCTAATATACGACTACATCATGGCACATGGTGTTGAGACCAACCGAACTATAGTTCGGACGCTGTAACAGCACATAACACCCTCTTAAAATCTCACTCCCCGACCCACATGATGAACGCCAATCCGTACCACGGCGGCCGCCAGGTCGTTGAGCCGGATATATTGTGGCGTTGCTCGTGACAGTGAGAGTGCCCACGGAATGAGCATGCACTCCGGAATCCGCATGGACGCTACCGACGCGGCACACCGAGACCGTTCAGCACCGAGCGGTTCCTGATAATCAGATTCAGACATACGCTGAAGCTCCCTGTGCAGCACACAAAGTTTTCACATTGCGTTATATTTGCATCATTTATGCAGTATACCAATCACTGTCGAGGTCAACATGCCGACGCGGAAATCCGCCACCATCACCCTGCGCATCGACCCTGCCATCAAGGAAGGGCTGCGGCTGGCTGCGGAACGCGAACATCGAAGCATCACCAACATGGTTGAAGTGCTGGTGCGCGATTACTGTCGGCGACAACGGATCGACCTCGGTATATCTCAATCCTCGTCGGTGACCACGGTTACCCCCGATCAGCAAGGCGATTGACCGAACCTTTCACATCAATAACAAATCGACAGCCCATAGTGGAAGGCGATGGATACCAAGGAAATTCTCGACCTGATTTTCAGGGACCCGAAGGTCCAGTACGAGCTGACAGAGTTCGAAAACCTCGGCAAACCCATTCACGAAATTATCACGATCTACCCGAAGACCGTAACCACCGGCAAGGACGCTGGAAAAACCAGCGTCCAACAGCACATCGAGCAAGCGGTGGCCTCATGAGCAACAGGCAGAAGCCACCCGCCACCAACGCACCCGACGACAAAGGCCAGTTCCTGGTCTACGAGGCCGAGGATGGTCGGATCAAGATCGACGTGCGGCTGGAGGATGAAACCGTCTGGTTGTCTCAGAGGATGATGGCCGATCTGTTCCAGAAGGATGTGCGCACCGTAAACCACCATATTCAAAGCGTTTACGAGGAAGGAGAGCTGGAACCGGCGCCAACCATCCGAAAATATCGGATAGTTCAAACGGAGGGACAACGCCAGGTAACCCGCATGGTCGATTTCTACAACCTCGACATGATCATCTCGGTCGGCTACCGGGTGAAAAGCCATGTCGCGACCCGGTTCCGCATCTGGGCCACCCGGCAGCTCAAGGAGTACATCATCAAGGGCTTCGTGCTGGACGACGAACGCCTGAAGAACCCCGACCAGCCCTTCGACTACTTCGAAGAGCTGCTGCGCCGCATCCAGGACATCCGTACCTCGGAAAAGCGCTTCTACCAGAAGATCACCGACATCTACGCCACCAGCATCGACTACGACCCCACGCTGGACATCAGCATCACGTTCTTCAAGACCGTGCAAAACAAGCTGCACTGGGCCATCACCGGCCAGACCGCCGCCGAAATCATCCACGAGCGGGCCGACAGCAGCAAACCCCACATGGGGCTGACCAACTGGCGCGGCGCCAAGGTGCGCAAGCAGGACGTGACCATCGCCAAGAACTACCTCAGCGAACCGGAACTGCTGGCCCTGAACAACCTGGTCGAGCAGTACCTGGTCTTCGCCGAGGGGCAGGCCATGCGCCGCATCACCATGCACATGCAGGACTGGATCACCAAGCTGGATGCCTTTCTGAACCTCAACGAGCGCGACATCCTCACCCATGCCGGCAGAATTTCCCATGAAATGGCCTGCGAGCTGGCCGAACGCGAGTACGACAAGTTCAACCGCCAGCGCATCGCCGAACGGGACCGCAGCGATAGTGACTTCGACAAGGCGATCAAGCCACTGACCAAGCGCAAGCGAGGCAAAAAATCATGAGTCTGCCCCCGGAAGATCAACGGTTACTGGACGAACTGTGTGTTCAACACGGGATCAGCACCGACAAGGTTGTGAAGCTGCTGGCAACAGTCCGCGAGTACGAGTTCAAGGATCGCCGAACGGGAATCTACGACGCGCTGCGCGAGATTCTCAACAGCGAACCGGCCGGCGGAGGGAGGCGCGCATCATGAGTCAACCACCGGACAACGAACGGTATGCACGGGAACCGAGCCTGCTGATCGACCTGTGCCGGGAGGTCATCGACCGACTTTGCGCAGCCAATGACGATCCACAGACGGCACCCAGACCTCGCACCAGACGATCGCGTCTACCCAGGACCGACAAGAGCGTCTTACGCCGTCTGATCATCGAGGCGTTGCAGCACTTCGGCGGTTCTGCCAAGAAGACGGAAGTCCTGCGCTTCATGCAACAACAGCTCGAAGGGAAACTGCTTCCCGGCGATGTCGAGTTCTTGCCGGATGGCAGGCGTGTGGTCTGGAAGTATAGTACCGACTGGCAATCTACCTTCCTGCGCAAGGATGGCATCTTGAAGGATGACTCGCCCCGAGGCGTCTGGGAACTGAGCGAGACGCCGCGATGAAAATTCGCAAGCTCACCATCGAGAACTACAAATCCTTCCAGTAGTGTAGGATGCGGTGACGCAGGAACCGCATCGGTCGCGAATGATGCGGTTCGTTCCTCACCACATCCTACCGCCAACAGACAAGGGACAAGAGCAGGTGGATTCTTTACCGGAAATCGCCTTACTGCCGAATTTATTGTCGCGCCTGTTTCGTATCAAGGACTATTCCGTCGAGCTTGCTTGCGCACCATGAGCCAGCGTTGCAACTCGGTGCGATTGACGGTTTCCCCGGTCTTCGGGTCGATCTTGATCCGGCGGATGAGCGGCACCAGATGATCGAAGTCGTTACGACATTGGTATCGAGCAGAATCAGGGCATCGGCCGGAATCATGAGAGTTCATCAAGCGCCGCAATCAACTCCTCATCGGACTCGTTACCCGGCCATTGGCCGAAGATGGCGTTCAGGCCACTGTCAGGCCCCTGTGGTCGCCGCAGTTCGCTCAGGGTCGTTGTCGTCCCCATCGGGATTGGAATCTGCTGCCAAAGGGCAAGCTCCCGTTCGTTCGCCGAGGCGATATGCTCGGCCTCTACCCGTTGGACCGTACCCCTATGGGTGAAATACGCCATGCCCGAAATCAGGACGGGTTTTCCCCAGAGTTCGGGCAAGTCGCTGCGCAGATCGGGCGGCACAATACCCCGCACAGGCTTGCGGGTGCTGTCAGTGACCACCTCAAGCACGAAGGTTCTGGTCTTGTGGCTGATGGTATCAAGTGTACCTGCTATACGAACCTGCCTCGGATCGGGCACGCGTTCCGCCAGTTCGGCGAAGCGGTCAAGACTTTCCGGGGTGAGCTTGATCGGTTGTCGCGCCTCGTCCGATCTTTGGTCGAATCTGATTCCGGTGATGCCATGCTGGAACACCTGCCTGAAGTTCGCCAGTGATTGCAGGAAATCGCGGTCATAGCGCGATTCATCGTGATCGCTCAGCGCTGAGCCCATGAGCCAGGTGAGGTAATCATAGGCCGACGCTTCCGGATCGATCGCATCGTCGAACAGCGGAGTTTGCTCGAACAGCTGAGGTGCCGACTCCCCCAGAGTCGGCATTTCCAGAGTGACCTGTGTGCAACCTGCGTCGATCCGGGCGACATATTCGGTCGCGTCGCTGATCCAGGCAGGGAGTTGTCCGTGAGCCCGGCTACGCCCCTGCACCAGCAGACGGAGCGCTTTCTCGCTGCCGGCGATCACCATATCCAGAAGATCACGCAGCGCCCGTGCATTGACCTGATGCCCACGGGCACCCGATCCAGCAAGCAAAATACGGCGTGTGATCATCGGGACTCTCCTACAGATTTGTTTCGTTTGTATAGTCTAGACCGTAAAGGTCGCCGTTGCTCCTCATCATGCTTAATTTGGCGATAGGGAACCGGAAGCGGTCGAACCGGAACGTGTCAATGACTTTGAGACACCGGGGTGATTAATTCAGTGTCGAACATCCGGTCGTCTACCAATCGCTCAACCGGCTTGGGCCAAATTGGTCGCCCCAAAGTCAGCGGTTGACGGAACGATTCATCCAGCTTCAGGAACGTCGAATCGGCCTCGACACCGAGCGCATCGAGCAGTTTCGTGAAGAATGCCCGGCCGGCGGACGTGGCCGCGATGTCGAAGATATCTTCGTCGGTGAAGCCGTGCTTTTTCAGCATGTCGACGTCGCTCGATGTGATGCGCGACGCGTCTCTTGCGACCTTGCGCGCGAACTCGATCATGGCCTGTTCGGCTTCGGTAATCGAGTCGCTGTATTCGCGGTCCTTTATTGGCGTGACTTCCTCGGGCGCGAAGAACTCGGTCAGCGCTTTGCCGTGAGCGAGGGCGCAAGCCGTGTGTCCGAGTTCGACAGCGGCGGCGAACGTCACGAGTTCGAACATGCGTTTGGTCATCGGCCGCTTGATCTCGGCTAGCAACTTGCCCCAGCGCGCGAGGACTTCAGGGCGGTGACAGAATACCTTCGCGTAGTTCGGCACGTAGCCCCAGTGCGCCTGCTGGCGCTCGTACATCTCGCGCACTTCGCCTTTGGCGTCCTTCGGCGCCGTCGTCTTGATGAATGCCATTCCCTATTGCTCCTTTATCGAGCCGCGTCGGCACGCGGTTCCGTAGGGCGATTTCGCGGTCTTTCGTGACGGCGAGGCACAGTCCTTGCCGCCCTCGACGAAGACGCGCGCGCGGTTCGCTTACTTGCGTCGAGATGAGCCGAGAGGTGCGCGCTGAGGTCGCGGGCATCGTCGCCGACACCGTCGATGAGCGCCGACTTGCGCCGACGCAGGAACTGCATGCCCATCAGGTACATGCCGGGCGCATCGACGACACCGCCAGCGTGGCGTACCCGTCCCTTGCGATCGAGCACCGGCACCTCCAGCCACGAGTAGTCCGGCCGGTATCCGGTCGCCCAGATGATCGTGCGGATCTCGCCGCTGGCGAGATTCAATCCGAGCAGCGGCGAGGCGTAGACCACGGTCGGCGCGAAGCGCTCCGGCGATTCGACCTCGTCGTCGAGCCCCCGCTCCCGCGACCAGGCGTCGAAGCTATCGAGCAGGCGGTTCATCTTGAGATCCGACATCGCGCAGTGATTGCCGAGCGAGCCCGAGAACTGCGCCTTGCCGTTGCTGATGCCTGCGAGGCGACCGACCAGCCTGATGCCGAGAGCACGCAAGGCGTTCAGATCCAGCATCCGGCGCTCATCGGAGCCGATGAGCTGCAGTGAAGGCACACTGCGCGCACGGTTGAGATCCTCGATCTCGTCGTAGCGCTGATCGTGCAGACCGGTGGCCTCCAT
>CAYMHN010000223.1:0-6261 GCA_964390235.1 uncultured Candidatus Competibacteraceae bacterium | reverse complement strand
ACCAGTTGCCAGCGATGCCGGGCGAGGTGGCGCAGTAGGCTGAGCCAGAGCAAGGGATTCACGCGCGGCCGGTCCCCGCGTCAAGCAGCACGCCATCGCGCAGTTCCAGTATCCGGTCGGCATGGCCGGCGACGGTCTGGTCATGGGTGACCAGCAAGGCCGTGGTCCCGGCGGCGCGGGCCAGTTCCAGCAGCAAGGCCAGCACCCGCTCGCCGGTGGCCTCGTCCAGATTGCCGGTCGGCTCATCGGCCAGCAGCAGCCGCGGCTGATGGATCAGGGCCCGCACGATGGCCAGCCGCTGCTGCTCACCGCCGGCCAGCCGCTCCGGAAAACTGGCCTCGCGCCCGCTCAATCCGACTCGATCCAGCAATTCGCTCACCCGGGCCCTTCC
This sequence comes from uncultured Candidatus Competibacteraceae bacterium, assembly GCA_964390235.1. Lineage (GTDB taxonomy): Bacteria > Pseudomonadota > Gammaproteobacteria > Competibacterales > Competibacteraceae > CAYMHN01. The sequence goes on along the minus strand of CAYMHN010000223.1, from coordinate 5,870 downwards.
GGCGGCATCGTCGCGCCGGTTCAGGCTCAGCGGCAGGCGGACATTCTCCGCCACGGTCAGGGTCGGAATCAGATTGAAGAACTGGAACACGAAACCGACCTCGCGACGCCGCCACAGCGTGCGGGCGGTCTCGTCCAGGGCCGCGATATCGCGCCCGGCCACCACGATGCGACCAGCATCGGGTCGATCCAGGCCGCCGATCAAATTCAGCAGGGTAGACTTGCCGCTGCCGGAACTGCCCAGCAGGGCGACGATCTCGCCCGGCGCCAGGGCACAGTCGAGCGCATGCAGCACGGTGTGCACGGTCTCGCCCTCGCGATACTGCTTGGTGAGACCGTCGATCCGGATGGAATAGTCGGAAACTCGCATGCGCGCCGTCCGGCCGCCATAATCGACGCTTGGAGTTCCGTCCCGGGCCAGCGTTCCCCGGTAATCAGAAAAACGCCAGCCGCAGCTCCTCCTGCCAGCTTGACGCCGAACGCTTGAGTTGCTCGACGTAGGCCAGTTTGTCCGGGAATCGGCCGATATTGGCCTTGTGCCAGTCGCTGCGCTGGTAGTCGCCATAATGGGTCTGCGTGATACCCGCCAGATCGGGGTTGGAGAACCGCCAGACGGTCAGGTAGTTTTCGGCATCGGAAAGGCGGTGCTTGGCATAGACCATATTGATCGGCACCAGGATCCGATTGTCGCGCACATAGTCGCGCGCCTCGGCCAGATCCCGGTTCTCGCGGATCTGCTCCTCGGTGAAGGACATCTCCATGTGCTCGATGACCCAGCAGTCCTGGCGCAGCACGCGGTCGGAGTCGATCACGGCATGCAGGTAGCGGCCGGTGATCTCGGGGGTGCAGAGGTTCTGGAATCCTCCGACCCCCCGTTGCAGATTGGTGGACAGCGACAACATGTCGCTGATCTCGGTCTGACCGAATTCGTTGGCCGCGGTCCGGATCAGCAGCAGCTCGGCGTTGATCCGGTAGATGTCGTTGTAGAAGGTGCGCCGACCGATCACGATCCATTGGCCCTCCGGCAACGGCAGCCGGGTACGGGTCAGGTCCAGACTGCCGCTGACGGTTTCGCCCTGGCGCGGCAAGGCGGTGTCCAGCAAGGCGTCGGGGCTGGCGCAAGCTCCGAGCAGCAGCGCCAGCATGAGAGCGACGAGGCTACGGTTGCACATCATCGGGGAACAGCCGGACGTCGTTGACCTCGATGATGCCGTTGCCGTAGACATTGCTGCAATTGCCATTGGCGTCGGCCGATTCCAGCACCGCGATGTAGGCCCCGGGCGGCAGGGTGATCATCAGCCCCGCTTCGCGCTCGTCACTCGGCATCAACTGCCCACCCTCGACCAGGCAGGCCGCGCTCGGATGGTTCCGCCAATCATCGTTGCTGGCCAGTTCCTCCTGTTCTCCAAGACGGAACAGCCGGATGCGCGGATCGAGCAGCGGATTGCCGCCACCCAGTGATGGACCGCGACCGCGGATGAAATAGGTCGTTTCGCTGTCGGCGTTGATGAACCCGGCGCGCAGCGTGTCATTGCAGTCGCCGACCAGGCCGCGGGTGGAAATGTTCAGCAGGCTGGTGTTCTCGGTCCGTTCCGCCAGTTCCTCGGGCAGCTTCACCTCCAGCGGACAGCTGGCGGACGCTGGGCCGGTATTCGGCTCGACCTGGATATCCACCCGGGCGAACGAACTCAGACCGCAAACCGATCCGATCCGGTATCTCAGGCCATCCTGACCGACGAAACCGGGGTTGGGCGTGTAGCGGATGACGTCGCCCTCGACCGCGGCGCTACCATGGGACGGGAACTGATCGATGGACAGAGCGAAGCCCCCCTCGCGGTTGGTCGTATCATTGGCCAGCACCGGGATCAGGGTAGCGGTTCCCGAGCTGACGACAGCGTTATCAGGCCGGGCCACGTTGTTCCGGTTGTCGCTGCACTCGCGGCGCGAAGTCGGTTCGCGTACCGCTTCACCCTTGTTGACGGGTTCGCGATTACCACCGCCCTCGCTACCTCCGCCCTGACCCACGCCGGCGGAATCGCCGCCGCCACCACCCACGGCTTGCACGCAGTTACCCGCACAAGCGGACTGCTCGAGCGGATGCATCACGGCGAAATCCTTGAGGGCGATTCTCAGTGGTTGCAGCTGGATGATCTCGCCCAGCGCCAGATAGGCGAAATAGCGTCCGGTCGAAGGCACATTGAAGGTGTTGGCCAGTTCCCGGACATCGGCGAAATAGGCTTCGTTGCCGGCCAAGCTGGACAACAGCACATTGGCGTGATTGTAAGGGTTGATATTGGTCCCTTGCAGGGTCTCGAAATTCTCGGGAAACAGGAACAGACCCAGGGCCAGAGTACCGGAACGGCCGGTAGGCACGCCGTAATCGTTGTAGTTGACGATGTAGTCGACGCTCAGCTCGACCTGGTTGTTGCCGGAGAGCAAGCGGTAGCCGACTTCCCCGTGCAGGCAGATATCGCACAAGGGCGGCAGGCTGCGCGGCAGCGCCGCCTGCCCCCCGCCATCGAGCCATTCCACTGGCGGGTTGCTCGCCCAGGCCAGGCCGGCCGAGCACCACAACCCCAGTACGATCAGGAAATTTCGACATACTGTCATGACGGCTCCTCTAATGGCTAAAAAGTGCCGAACCGCCGCGGCGGTTCCGGCTCGCGCGCCACGCTGGCCGGTGGCGATTCAACGGCTCGGACCGGCGGACTGGCCGGCGGCGAATCGACACGGCGGGTCGGCGTGGCGGGTCGGGTCTGCCGGCCACGAATCTCCTCGCGCAGTGCCAGCAGCGCCGTATCGCCAGGCTGCACTTCCAGGCCGCGATCGACGAAGGCCAGGCTCTGGTTCAGATTACCGCTGCGCTGGCGGCCACGAGCCAGTTCCAGATACAGCTCGGCGAGCCGTCGCATGCCCTGTTCGGCGGCGGTTCGTCCTCCGTCCAGGCGGCCGATCTGCCGGAAGGTTTCGTGGGCATTGTCACCCGGTGGCGTGGTCAGCTTCCGGGCTTCGATCTGCTGCTCGGCCCGTTCCAGCAGACGGGCGATCTCGGTCTGGATGGCGCTGGTTTCCGGCACCGGAACGACCTCCGGGACCAGCACCAGCGTCACTGGTTCTTCAAGTGGCGGCTCGGCGGGCAGCGGCAGGTAAACACTGGCCGGTTCCCGATCGGTCGGCGGCGCGGCAACCACGGCGGGTTCAGGCGTGACGGTCGCGGGTCTCGCTGCGGTGACGAGTTCACGCTGCGTGGCCGAACGCTCCCGAATCTGCTGCCTCAGGGCCAGCAATGCCGGAGCCTCGGGGAGTATCGTCAGGCCGCGCTCGATCAGCACCAGACTGGTCTCGAACTCACCCGCCGTCCAGGCGTTGCGGGCTGCGTCCAGCAACCGATCGGCTTCGCGCTGGCGTTGCCGTTCGACCTCGCGTTGTTCCTGCAACATGGCCTGGCGGCGCCGCTCGGCGGCCGCCTGCTCGCGTTGCTGATTGGCGCGCCGATCCTGCAACTGCTGGCGCAGTGCCAGCAGTTCGGCGGACCGGGGCTGCACCGCCAATCCTTCGGTGACCACGTCCAGGCCGGTGGTAAAATCCTCTCTTTGCAAAGCCGCCCGCCCCTCGGCCAGCCAATGGGCCAGCTGCTGCTGGTTTGCGGTCTGGCGAATCTGCTGCTGCTGATAGACATAAAACCCCGTTCCACCCAGCAGTACCGTGATCAGTGCCACCGCAGCCAGTCTGGCCGGCAGTCCCGCCAGCAGCCCGCGGCTTGAATCCGGCCGCTTGACCATACGGGTCGGGGACTGGGTCTGCTCGCGCCAGACGGCTTCGGTCCGCTCCAGCGCCCGGATCATCGCCTCGGCATCGTCGAACCGATCCTCCACCCGTTTGGCCAACGCCCCGTCCAGCACCGGCTGAAAAGCGGCCAGCTCGGCCGGCAGGCGCGGCAACGGCGCGTTGACATGCTGGTAGGCGATGGCGATGCTGTTTTCGGCCGTATAGGGTACCTTGCCGGTCAGCATTTCATGGCAGAGAATGCCCAGCGCATAGAGGTCGGTACGCCGGTCCACCGGTTCACCCCGCAACTGCTCCGGGCTCATGTAATGCGGGCTGCCCATGGACATGCCACTGAGCGTCATGGCCGTGGCGCTGCCCAGGGCCTTGGCGATGCCGAAATCGCTCAGCACCGGCGTTCCATCCTCGCGCAGCAGGATGTTCTGCGCCTTGACATCACGATGCACGATGCCCTGCTGATGGGCATACCCCAAAGCGGCGGCGATGCTGCGTAGCACCGAGAGTACCTCGGGTACCGGTAGACCGCGCTGGATGCGCTGCTTCAGGGTACCGCCCGGCACGTACTCCATTGCCAGGTAATAGTGCCCGTCACGGACGCCGGTATCGATGACCTTGACGATATTGGGATGAATCAGGCGGGCGGCAGTCGGGCCTTCCTTGAGAAACCGGCGGGCGAATTCCTCGTCGCTGGCCAGCGCCGGTGCCATGAACTTGATCGCCACCTGGCGCTGCAGTGACTGCTGATGCGCCAGAAAGACCGTCGCCATACCGCCGCGGCCCAATTCGCGCTGGATGCTATAGCCCGCTATCTGGGGTTGCATCAATCCATCCTGTGTCCTGGTTCCATTTTCTACATGCAGCTTTCATACCGGCTATCGCCAGCCGACTGTGGCCGACGGCTGGCAAACCGGCATGAGCCGCTGGCGTGGTCGATGGGACCAGCCTATCGGTTCAGAATGAGCCGATCGACCCGCCAGCGACCGAAGCGGCCGGTTTACTCGAGCCGGAAACCGATCTTCAGGGTCACCTGCCAGTGCGCCACTTTGCCGTTCTCGACATGGCCTCGGGTATCCACCACCTGGAACCAGTTGATATGGTTCAGCGATTCCGACGCCTTGGCTATGGCGACACGAATGGCATCGTCGATACCCTGGGTCGAGGAACCGGTGATTTCTATGGATTTGTAGACATGGGACATGGGTATACTCCTAACTATTATCGTGGATCAATGCGCCATCAGCACCGGCAGCGTGGCGTTGGCCATGATATGCCGAGTGGCGCCGCCGAAAATCAGCTGCCGGAGTCGGCTCTGGGTGTAAGCACCCTTGAACAGCAGGTCGATATCCTGCTCGGCGGCCTCGTCCAGCGCGCTCTGGCCTATCGGCCGCCCCTGCTGCTGCACGGTCCGGGCACTGGCGGCTATGCCGTGGCGCTGCAAATAGGTCGCCACCTGTTCGCCGCCGGGTCCGGGTACGGTCTCGCCTTCGACGGTAAGCACGATCACCTGGTCCGCTTGATGCAGAAAAGGCAAGCCCAGCGCGATCGTGCTGGCCGTCTCGGTACTGCCGTTCCAGGCGATCATGATTCGCCCGCCCAACGACCGGGGTGGCTGGGGCGGCGCCAGCATCACCGGCCGACCACTCTCGAACAGGGCGGCTTCGCAAGTGGCGGTCCAGTCGCCGGAGGCCGGCTTGCCGGTACGGCCGATGATGAGCAGATCGAATATCCTCCCGTAATCCCCCACCACCCGATCCTCCAGACCCTCGCCTTCATACCAACCCGCGCTCGGTCGGCCGGGTTCGGCAGCCGGCTGTCGGAACGGGATCCCGCGCGACTCCATGACTCCGGTGAAGCGCTGCCGCGCCTGTTGGGCCAGCTGGCGCCCCTCGGCGGCGATCTGCGTCACATAATCCCCGTACAAGGTGATACCCTCACCGGCACCGGCGATGATCTGTGGCGGCTGCCAGACAAACAGGCCCTCCAGGTAGCTGCCGAAGCGCTCGGCGACCAACAGCGCGGTCTCCAGCGCGGCCTGATCGATTTCGTCATCGTGAAACGGCAACAGGAGCGTTTTCATGACTACAC
>CAYMHN010000222.1:4913-6265 GCA_964390235.1 uncultured Candidatus Competibacteraceae bacterium | reverse complement strand
TGACCGAGGGGCTGCTGGTGGTCTCCATCGGGGTGGTGCTGTTGCTGGTGCTGGAGCTGGAGAAGCTGGTCCGCGGCCATCTGCTGGGCATCGAGCCGGCGCGGGCCTGATGCTGATCCATGCCGGATTCGTACCGTCGGAATGGTATGCTCCCGGACCAGGGGAACGGTACTTCGCCTGTGCCCTCTAAACCCGTTGTTTTCAATCCTGTCATGAACTCGAACCATGATCGAAGCCATCCGCCAGTTCTTTCACCAGCACATGGACCCGGAAGTAGTCCCCGAGACCGACCGAGACCATGCCGCCAGACTCGCCGCGGCCGCGCTACTGGTCGAGATGTCGGAGATCGACGGGAGCGACGACCCGGCCCAGCTGGCCATGCTGGAGGCGGCGGTGCGGCAGAAGTTCGACCTCACGGCCGAGGAGACCCATGAACTGCTGGAACTGGCCCGGGTGGAACAGCGCGAGGCGGTGGATTATCACCAGTTCACCTCGCTGATCAAGAACCATTTCGACTACGCCGGCCGGGTCCGGCTGATCGAGGCGCTGTGGCGGGTCGCCTATGCCGACGACAGGCTCGCCCCGCTCGAAGAGCACATGGTGCGCAAGATCGCCGATCTGATCTACGTCAGGCACAGCGATTTCATCAATGCCAAGCTGCGGGTATCGGGCGGCTGAACAGCTGCCCGCCCTGGACGCAGCCGGAACTCCGGCTGCTCGATCAGGGCCAGGCCGCGATGGTGATCGAGGAACGCGACCATCTCGGCCGGCGTATCCGGGAGCGTGCGCCGGCATGGCGCCATGAGCGGATCTCGTAAGCTCGGCGTTTCCGATGAGACCGGTGGCTGTATCGGTGCAGGGGCCTGCCTTGTAGAATAGATCGCATCACCTGGATTCCAGAGTCTGCAAGATGACTTACTCACTGACGGTGGATTATCCGGATACGCTACCCGACACCCTGCACATGTCACGCAGCGAGTTCGAGCGCGAGGCGCGTCTGGCGATGGCGGTCAAACTGTTCGAGACCGGCAAGCTGTCCTCGGGGCAGGCCGCCAGCCTGACCGGCATGGCGTGAGTGGATTTTCTGCATGAACTGAACCGGTTCGGTGTATCGCCGCTGCAAACCGGCGCGGCCGAACTGGAGCGTGATGTCGCCCGGGCCATGGACGCTCATGATCGTTATCAACAGCAGCCCGGCCATTAGCCTGACGGCCGCACTGGGCAGTCTGGAACTGCTGAATGCCGCATGGCGTCGGCGAAATCCGGTAATCGGCGCTGAACGAAAAACGCCCCGACCGGCGGGTCGGGGCGTAGAGGACGGGAAGGGCCGATTCAGTCGGCCGCGGCTTCGG
>CAYMHN010000222.1:0-4903 GCA_964390235.1 uncultured Candidatus Competibacteraceae bacterium | reverse complement strand
CTTGTACGGCCGGATCTCGCCGCTTTGCAGCCGTGCCCAGTAGGAGTTCAGATCCCGTTTGACCTCCGGGGCCAGGATGTACAGCCCGATGATGTTGGCGATGGCCATCGAGAAGAACATGGCGTCGGAGAAGTCGATCACCGGACCGAGCTGCAAGGTGGCGCCGATGACCGTGAAGCCGCAGAAGATCAGCCGCAGAATCAGCTCGATTCTCGGGCTCTCGCCGAACAGATAGGTCGACGCCTTCACCATGTAGTAGGAGTAGGCGATGATGGTGGAGAACGCGAACAGAATCACCGCCATGGCCAGTACATAGGGGAACCAGCCGATGACCGTGGCGAAAGCCGCCGAGGTCAGCTGCACGCCACCCAGTCCTTCCTGGGTGTAGACACCGGTGATGACGATGACCAGAGCGGTCGCGGTGCAGATCACCACGGTGTCGATGAACGGTTCGTGCAGGGCCACCAGGCCCTCGGTGATCGGTTCCTTGGTGCGTACCGCCGAGTGGGCGATGGCGGCGGTTCCGACGCCGGCCTCGTTGGAGAAGGTGGCCCGGCGCATGCCCTGGATCATCACCCCGATGATGCCGCCCGCAACCCCTTCGGGTGCGAAGGCACCGGCGATGATGGTGACGAAGGCCGCCGGTACCTGATCGATATGCACGGCGATGATGATCAGCGCGGCGATCAGATAGGCGACGCCCATGAACGGCACCAGCACCTCGGTGACCTGGGCGATGCGCTTGATCCCGCCGATGATCACCATGCCAACGATGACAGCGACGATCAGGCCGAACAGCCAGGCCTTGTCGGCGAAGAAGCTGGCGTCTCCGCCGGTGACGTTGACGAACTGTTGGTAGGCCTGATTGACCTGGAACATATTGCCGCCACCGAGCGCGCCGCCGATCAGGCAGATGGCGAACAGCACCGCCAGGAACTTGCCGAACCCCCCCATATTGCGCTTGGCCAGTCCCTTGCTCAGGTAATACATGGGACCGCCCGAGACCGATCCGTCCGGATTCTCGTTGCGGTACTTGACCCCCAGGGTACATTCCACGAACTTGGACGACATGCCGAACAGACCGACCACGATCATCCAGAACGTGGCGCCCGGACCGCCGAGGGAAATGGCGACCGCGACGCCGGCGATGTTGCCCAGACCCACGGTACCCGACAAGGCGGTGGCCAGCGCCTGGAAGTGCGAAACCTCGCCCGCGGACTTGGGGTCGGTGTAGTCGCCGCGGATCAGCTTCAGGGCATGTCCGAAGGCCCGGAAGCTGATGAAACGGAAGTAGAAGGTGAAGAAGATCGCAGCGATGGCCAGCCACATCACGATCAACGGTACCTGTACCCCGGCGATCGGCACGGAATAGAAAATGATCGACACGGCGACGTTGGCGATCGGTTCCATCATCGCGTTGATGGCCCCGTCGATGCCACCCTCGTTCTGCGCGAAAGCGGCCGGCATGAGCAACATCATGAGTCCGGCGAATAGAATTCTCATTATCGACTCCCTAGTGATTATCGATGACTTTTCAGGGCACTACGGTGACCGGCACCGGGGCGATCTGGACCAGACTACCGGCGACACTGCCGAACAGCAGGGCATTCAGTTTTGATTGACCCCGGCGCCCGATGAATATCTGGATAGCGTCGTATTCCCTGGCCAGAGTAACCAGGGTTTCCGCAGCATGTCCGTGGCGAATCACGCCTTCGGCGTCGATGCCGGATGCCTTGAGACTAGCCACCAGGGGATCCAGTACCTGACCGCGGGCGCGCTCGATTTCCTCCTCGCGCCGCTTGTGGCGGACTTCGTTCTCCTCGGGCGTATTGAATGTATAGGGCGACCATTCGATGACGAAGGCCACCACCAGCCGGGCTCCGCTGGCCCTGGCGCGGTCTGCGGCGAACTCGACGGCGCGCTGGCAGCATTCGCTGCCGTCGACGCCTGCTAGTAGACAGTGACTCATGACGATATCTTTCCCTTGGGATGTGGAGATGGGACGAAGCCATGCCGGTTGACGGTGCCGGCGGACATGGCCAGGATCAGCGTGCCGGCAGCCGTTTGTCGCTGGATCCGTCGCCCCGGTGGGGACGACGAATCGGAGCAGGGTTTATCACCAGTGAACCGGGAATTCCCAGCATGGTGTTTCTCCTTGGTATCAGCTTTTAGATGAATACGCTACACTATAGACGAAATGTAACAGGATTAAATTAGTAATTTATTGATTTTTCAGAATTTTTTAATGGTTAATTGAATTAATCCAGTGAAATATGCTAAAAAGATCAATCCCCCGCGAATTGGACCGCATCGATCGCCAGATCTTGCGCATCCTGCAACGTGACGGGCGAATTTCGAACGTCGATCTGGCCAGGGCCGTGTATCTAAGTCCCACCCCCTGTCTGGAGCGGGTACGGCGGCTGGAGCGTGACGGCTATATCGAGGGCTACCTGGCTCGGCTCAACCCGCGCAAGCTGGGGGCGGGCATGATTCTGCTGGTGGAGCTGACCCTGGATCGCACCACGCCCGACATGTTCGCCCGCTTCCACGAGACCATCGCGGCGATCCCCGAGGTCATGGAGTGCTTCATGGTCGCCGGGGGGTTCGACTACATGCTCAAGATCCGGGTAGCCGACATGACCGCCTACCGGACTCTGCTGGGTGACAAATTGACTGCGCTGCCGGGGGTGCTGCAAACCCATACCTACGTGGTCATGGAGGAGGTCAAGAATACGCCTTATCTGCCGTCGCTGGCCGATTGAAAGTGTGCCGCAGGCACACGGTACGGAGGTTCGGATGAACTGACGAACCGTGGCGAAGCTGCACGGAACATGCAGCTTCGGCTTAACCCGGTATTACCAGGTAGCCGCCGGCCAGCACGATCATGATACCTGCGGCGCGTACCACCGGTATGCCGCGGAGCCGACGGTCCGCCCGCTCCGGCGTACCCGCGCGGTCGAGCCGCCCTCCAGCAAATACACCCAGGGCCAACAACACCAGACAGGCCAGTGCAAACCCCAGCCCGAACTGCGCCACGGACAGACCCGCGACCATTTCCGCGCCATGCGCATGACCGTGGAAGACAGCGAACAAACCCGCCAGGGCGGCTCCCGCTACCAATGGCAGGCGCTTGGCGAACGCCACCAGCAGGCCGATCACGAGCACCGAGCCGAGAATGCCGAATTCGATCGCCGGGATCGGCGCACTGCCGAGCCCCAGACCGAAGCCCAGCCCCATCACGGCCAGGAACGCGGCGGGTATCACCCACAGCGCGCGGGTCGAACCCTGTTGGCTGGCCCATAAGCCAACGCCGAGCATGGCGAGTACATGATCCGCACCGAGCAGCGGGTGCAGAAACCCCTGGGCGAACCCGCCGTGCGCATGGCCGACGGGATGCGCCAGTACCGCAGGCGCCAGCCCCAGGAGCACTGTAGTCAACAACGCGATGGAATTACGGTTCATTTCGTTCTCCTGAAGTCCTTCAATTGTCACCAGAAACCATTCACTTGACGGGAATCCGGCAGAGGTGTCTCATGAGACCTACCCCGGGTTGGCCGCGACCAGCTGCGCGCGCAGCCAAGCGTACCAGCCGTCCAGCCCCGCGCCGGTGGTGGCGGAGACGGCGAACACCTCGATCTCGGGATTGATCCGCCGCGCGTATTCAATGCAGAGTTCCAGGTCGAAATCCACATACGGCAGCAGGTCGATCTTGTTCAGGATCATCAGGCTGGAGGCCCGGAACATGTGCGGGTACTTCAGGGGCTTGTCCGCGCCTTCGGTGACCGAGAGGATCGCCACCTTGGCCTGTTCGCCGAGATCGAACAGGGCGGGGCAGACCAGATTGCCGACATTCTCGATCATCACCAGCGATTCCAGCGGCGGGTCGAGCTGCTTCAGCGCGCGCGCCAGCATCTCGGCTTCCAGATGACAGCCGGTCCCGGTGTTGATCTGCACCGCCTTGCAGCCGGTGGCGCGGATGCGTTCGGCGTCGAACAGGGTCTCCTGATCGCCCTCCACCACGCTGATCGGTATCGTCCCGCCCAGATCCCGGATGGTGCGCTCCAGCAGGGTGGTCTTGCCGGCGCCCGGCGAACTCACCAGGTTCAGGGCCAGTATATTGCGGCCTTCCAGCCAACCGCGGTTGCGTTCCGCCAGCCGGTTGTTCTTGGCCAGAATTTCCTGCTCCAGCGTGATGGTGGTGCCGTGGGTTCGGGCATGTGCATGATCATGCGCGTGGTGGTGGTGCGCATGGTCATGGTGATGATGATGTTCGTGACCAGGGTCGTGCGCGCCGATGGTGTGCGTCTTGCCGGTGGTCACGTCGGTGAGCGTGGTCCGGGCGCCGTCGGAACAACCGCAGGTAGTGCACATTACGCCGCCTCCTCGATCTCCATCGATCGGATTTTCAGTTGGTCGCCGCCGCGCGGGCGTTCCAGGTTCGCGGAGCCGCAGGCGCAGAGCGCTAGCAGATCGTCCATGATCACTGTCGTGCCGCAATCGCGGCACCGGCTGCGCGCGGGGATGTGGATGATCTCCAGTTCCGAGCCCTCCAGCGGGGTGCCCACCACGGCGACCTCGTAGCAGAAGCGCAGCGCATCGGGCATGACGCAGGACAGCGTGCCGATCTCCAGGGTGACGCGCAGCACCCGCGCGCCGCCGGCGTGCTCGCTGCAGGCCTCGACGATGCTTTCGGTAACGGCCAGCTCGTGCATGGTTCAGCAGATCCTCGGCAGTTGTTCGCCCACCAGCATGTCGACGATGCGCTCGCCGCCGAATCCGGTGTGCATGATCACGCTGCCCTTGGGGCTGTCGCTGACCTCGCCGATGATCGCGGCTTCCGCTCCCGCCGGGTGGGCCCGCATCGCCGCCAGCGCGACCTCGGCTCGGTCGGCCGGCACCAGCG
>CAYMHN010000221.1:0-6269 GCA_964390235.1 uncultured Candidatus Competibacteraceae bacterium | reverse complement strand
CGCGGACCGGCCGTTCCTCGCCGGTGGCGAGGTTTCGGCCGCCGATCTGGTGGTGTTTCCAGCGCTGCAATCGATCCAGCGGGCAGCCTCCAAGCCTAGCGCGGCCAGTTTCGACCTGCGCCTGCTGCCCCTGACCGAAACCCACCCCGGGTTGGCGGCCTGGATGGAGCGGATCGAGGTGATTCCGGGCTACCAACGCACCTACCCGCCGCACTGGCGATAGCCCGCCGCCGCCCGATGGCCTCCGAGACCACAGCGCAAGTAAGGTAGGGCGGGCAACTTGTTGCCCGCGCGGGGTCTACGCCAGCCTCCGGCCGGCGCGTTCGTCGGGTTGATATGTTGACGGTGCATGCCCAGCCGGATCTGCACTTCAAGCCTATTCAGTCTTCCCAGTACCGGGCCTTGTCCGGGTTCACCCAGCGCACCCCGCCGCGCGGGTCCGGGCGGTCGCCCGCGTAGCGCGGAATCAGGTGGATGTGCAGATGGGGAATGGTCTGTCCGGCGATCCGGCCGTCGTTGATCCCGATGTTGAAACCGTCGGGCTGGAATTCGGTGACCAGTTGCGCCCGCGCGTGATCGAGCAGCCGCAGCAGGTCGCCGCGCTCCTCGTCCGTGGTCTCGAAGAACGAGCCGACATGGCGGCGGGTGATGATCAGGGTGTGTCCCGGTGAGACCGGGAACTTGTCCGGAATGGCCAGCGCCAGAGGCGTCTGCTCGATGATGCGCTCGGGCATTGGACTGCAAAAGGGGCAGGATTTCATACTGGCAATTCGACGGGTTATCGCCTGCGCAGAGGCGAGGGTTGCTTGGATCGCGCTTTGTACGCCGGCTTGCCGTGAGGTGCTCGCGGCTTGCGTCGTGGCATGGGTTTGCGGACCTCCGGTTGCATGCCGACCGCTTCCAGCAGGGTATTGATCTGCGCCTCGTCCAGTTCGTCCCAGCGGCCGGGTCGCAGACCGCGGCGCAGTTGCACCGGCCCGTAGCGGACCCGCGTCAGGCGGCTGACGGTCAGACCCCGGGATTCCCAGAGACGCCGCACTTCGCGCTTGCGGCCTTCCTTGAGGATCACATGGTACCAGTGGTTGACGCCCTCGCCGCCGATATCGACCAGCCGGTCGAAGCGGGCCGGGCCGTCATCGAGCTGCACGCCGCTGGTGAGCTGGTCCAGCATCTCCTGGGTGACCTGGCCGCGTACCCGCACGGCGTATTCGCGTTCGATCCCGGAGGAGGGGTGCATCAGCTTGTTGGCCAGTTCGCCGTCGGTGGTCAGCAGCACCAGGCCCTGGCTGTTGAGGTCCAGCCGGCCGACCACGATCCAGCGGCCGACGGCCAGGCGCGGCAGGCGGTCGAACACGGTGGCCCGGCCGTCCGGGTCGCGGCGGCTGCACACCTCGCCTTCCGGCTTGTAATAGGCCAGCACCCGGCGTCGGGGCACGCTGTCCAGCTCGATCCGGCGGCCGTCGACCAGGACGGTCTCGCTGCCGTTCAGGGATTGACCCACGCCGGCCGGCTGACCGTTCACGGTGATCCGTCCGGCCTTGATCCAGTCCTCGATCTGGCGTCGCGAGCCGACGCCGAGCCGGGCCAGCTGCTTGTGCAGGCGTTCAGTCATCGGGATTTCCCTCATCATTGGCCGGCGGTAGCGGCTCCAGGGCGGTGCCCAGGGCGTCCAGATCCGCCAGCTCGGCCAGCGGCGGCAGTTCGCTGAGCGAGCGCAGATTGAAATAGTCGAGGAACTCGCGGGTGGTGCCGTACAGGGCCGGGCGACCGGGTACTTCGCGATGGCCGACGATCTTGACCCAGCCGCGTTCCTGCAAGGTCCGCACGATGCCGGTCGAGACCCCGACACCGCGCACCTCGGCGATCTCGGCGCGGGTGATCGGCTGGCGGTAGGTGATCAGGGCCAGGGTCTCCAGCAGGGCGCGTGAATAACGTCCGGGTTTCTCCTCCCACAAGCGGCCGACCCAGGGCGCATGGCTTTGCCGCACCTGGATGCGCCAGCCGCCGGCCACTTCGACCAGTTCGATGCCGCGCCCTTGATAGCGGCTCGCCAGCGCGTCCAGGGCCTGACGCAGGGCGTTCCTGTCGGGTTGTTCCAAGCCGTCGAACAGCCTACCCATCCGGTCCAGGTCCAGCGGTTCACCGGCGGCCAGCAGGGCGGCTTCCAGTATGTGATCCAGGGGTGGATTCATGCCGGGGCCGGCAGCTGGACGGGCGTAAGGGGTTTGATCGGCATGGAGGATGCGTGGCGCATCAATTGTAATGATATCGTCTTGTTTACGGGTCACAATGTAGAGTAACAGGTCGTGTATGGGTAGAGAACCACCGCATCACCGAGTCCACGCAGCGGAACGACCGTCCGCGCTTGGTGGTCGAAATTGATGGCAAAACCTGCGGGATGGGGTTCAACAAGGCATAACGACGCAGATGGCCAGAATATTGCTCGTCGATGACCATGCGGTGGTGCGCAAGGGTCTGAAATCCATCCTCGGTTCTTCGAGCAAACCCATCGAGGTGGAGGAAGCCGAAACCGGTGAGCAGGCCTTGGAACTCATCCGCGCTCGGCACTGGGACGCCGTGATTCTGGATATCATTCTACCGGGCCGCGACGGCATCGAGGTGCTCAAGCGCATCAAGAGCGAGCGTCCGGAACTGCCGGTGCTGATGTTGAGCATCTACCCGGCGGAGCAATACGGGATGCGGGTGCTCAAGGCAGGAGCGTCAGGCTATCTGAACAAATCCGTCGCCCCGGAGAAGCTGGTCGAAGCGGTCGAGCGCATTCTTGGCGGCCGCTCCTATGTCAGTCCGGAACTCGCCGAGCAACTGGTCGGCCAGTTGACCGGCCAGGAACCTCACGGCCACCAGGTCCTGTCCGACCGGGAATACCGGGTCTTTCTGATGATCGCCTCGGGCATGACGCCCGCGCACATCGCCTGCCAGCTGTCGTTGAGCGTCAAGACCATCCATACCCACCGTAGCCGCATCCTGGCCAAGATGGGGATGAAGAGCAACGCCGAATTGATGCGCTACGCCCTGCGTCACCAGCTGCTGGATTGAACGTCTCATCACTTGTAGGCAAAAGTCTTACCCTTCGAATCAGCTGAATTCCTAACCCCATAGCCTACCAATACCGATGGTGGCCCCGGTTGTATTTAAATAAGTTAACAATTCCCTTGATAAAGGGGGACGATATATCTTTGTCGTGCTTTGCATAATCAGCTTTACATAATCAGGAAGGAGGGGCTTGACATGCTGACCTTGCAGGATTGCCTGGAATACTGCGAACTCACCGAGGCCGAGATCGAGGCCATCGCGGTGCATGAGCATTTATCACCCATCATCGCCGCCGAACTCGGCGACTGTCTGGTGAAAAGCCCGCAGGGGGTGCGGCAGATCCGCCGCTTCATCCTGGATGATATCGCTCGGGCCGAGTCCCGCGGTCAGTTCAACCGAGTCCGGAAACTACGCCAAGTGCTGGAGCGTTTCGATGGAAGATACCAGTCTGAATCCATCATCCATTGATGGGTTCCGATAGCGGGTTCATGCCCGTGCCCGCAGATAAATGGGTGCCAGGGGTTGGGACTGGACTAGCTCCACCAGTGCCTCGCGGATCAGTTCCAGGGTGGCCAGGAAAGTGACCACCACGCCGAGACGGCCTTCCTCGACCCGGAACAAGGCCAGCAGCGGGGTGAATTCGCGTTGATCCAGGCGCTCCAGCAACTGGCTCATGCGTTCGCGCACCGACAGCGGCTCGCGCTGCACATGGTGATGATCGAAGTGTTCAGCGCGGGTCAGTACCTCACGCAAAGCGGCCAGCAGTTCGGTCAGTTCGACCGGTGGTTGCGGGCGGGCGATGGTGCGTTCCGGGGGGGCGATCAGCACCGAGTGCAGATCCCGCTCCAAGCGGGGCAAGGTGTCGAGATCCGCGGCGGCGCGGCGGAAGCGTTCGTATTCCTGCAAGCGGCGGATCAATTCGGCGCGCGGGTCGGCATCCTCGTCCTCGGCGGCGGCCGGACGTGGCAGCAATAGTCGTGACTTGATCTCGGCCAGCATCGCCGCCATCACCAGGTATTCCGCCGCCAGTTCCAGTTGCAGGGCCAGCATCAGCTCCAGATAGCCCATGTACTGACGGGTGATCTCGGCGATGGGGATATCGCGGATATCGATGTTCTGCTTCTTGATCAGGTACAGCAGCAGGTCCAGCGGCCCCTCGAAGGTCTCCAGAAACACTTCCAGCGCATCGGGCGGGATGTACAGATCCCGTGGCAGCTCGGTGTAGGGTTCGCCCCTGACCAAGGCCAGGGGCGGATCATCCATCCCACCGAGCAACCCCTCACCCCTCACCCCTCACCCCTCACCCCTCACGCTTTATCAACGATACCCCAGCCCCATGGCACGGCGTACCTCTTCCATGGTATCGGAGGCGACCTCGCGGGCGGCTTCGCAACCGTCATCGACGATTTTGCGCACCAGGTCCGGATTGGCTTCGTATTCGCGAGCACGCTCGCGCATCGGCTTGAGTTCGGCTTGCACCGCCTCGATCACCGGGCGCTTGCAGTCCAGACAACCGATGCCGGCGCTGCGGCACCCCTGTTGCACCCACTCCCGGGTAGCCAAATCGGAATAGACTTTGTGAAACTGCCAGACCGGGCATTTCTCCGGCTCGCCGGGATCGGTACGCCTCACCCGGGCCGGGTCGGTGGGCATGGTGCGCAGCTTCTGCTCGATCTCGCCCGGATCGTCACGCAGCGCGATGGTGTTGCCGTAGGACTTGGACATCTTCTGACCATCCAGTCCGGGTATCTTGGATTCCGGCGTCAGCAGGGCCTGCGGTTCGGGCAGTATGGTCCGGCTGCTGCCTTCAAGATAGCCGAACAGGCGCTCACGGTCCCCGTGGGTCAGATTGGCGTGGGTCTCCAGCAAGGCGCGGGCTTCGAGCAGCGCCTCGTGATCCCCCTGTTCCTGATAGCGGCGGCGCAGGTCCTTGTAGATGCGCGCGTGTTTCTTGCCCAGCTGGCGCACCGCCTGTTCGGCACGTTCCTCGAAATTGGGTTCGCGGCCGTACAGATGGTTGAAGCGCCGAGCGACCTCGCGGGTCAGTTCGACATGGGCAACCTGGTCCTCGCCCACCGGCACATAGGACGCCTTGTAGATCAGGATGTCGGCGCTTTGCAGCAGCGGGTAGCCGAGAAAGCCGTAGGTGTTGAGATCGCGGTCCTTGAGCTTCTCCTGCGGGTCCTTGAAGCTGGGCACCCGCTCCAGCCAGCCCAGCGGGGTCATCATCGACAGCAGCACGTGCAGCTCGGCATGCTCGGGGATCCGCGACTGGATGAAGATGTGCGCGGTGCTCGGGTCCACCCCGGCCGCCAGCCAGTCGATCACCATGTCCCAGACATGCTGGCCGATCACCTCGCGGTCCTCGTAATGGGTGGTGAGCGCGTGCCAGTCGGCGACGAAGTAGAAGCACTCGTACTCGTGCTGGAGTTTCACCCAGTTCTTCAACGCACCGTGGTAATGACCCAGGTGCAGCTTGCCGGTGGGACGCATGCCGGACAGCACACTTTGCGGACGGCTGGTACTCAAGGGGCTCCTGCCTTCAGGTTACGGGGATGACTGCATTATACGCAGAGCATGGCTAGGGCAACAAAGCGCTTCAATTCTTGAACAACCCAGACCGTTGGCCGTAAAACCGGTCCAGGGCCAGGCTTAGTGTAAGCAGGCGCTGGCCATCGCGTCCGAATGCGCCTGGCCAGCGGCTTACCGGTTTTGCCAGGGCATGCAGATAAGGCAGCGCCGCCGCCAGGAATCGCCAGACTTCACTGCGAGAACGGAGATCCGCGTAGTCATGCAGCAAGGTGAGCAGTTCGACGGAGTTCGGGTGGTTGCGCGGCACGCAGGAGGTGATGAACAGCAGCAGATCGAAGGACTGGATGACCGGCAGCGGCAGAGCCTCGCCCAGGTCTTCCTCGAAGTCGATCCGGTAGACCCGCTCCCGCACCACCAGATTGCGCAACTGGGCACCGCCGTGCCAGTGGCCGGCCACATGGAAACGGCCGAGATCGCGGGCCAGGCGCCGCAGTAGCGTCAGTCGCTGCGCGGGGGACAGCCTCCTTGACATGATTTCGGCGGTCTCGCCGAGATCTTCCAGCACCAGACACTCCTCGCCGAGCGCGAAGATCCTCGGTACCGGCACGTCGTGACGGGCCAGGGTCAGCAGGCGGTCGGCCTCGCGCTGGAGTTGGGCGGCGCCGACCGGCGGGCGCAGGTGC
>CAYMHN010000220.1:0-6361 GCA_964390235.1 uncultured Candidatus Competibacteraceae bacterium | reverse complement strand
CTATGCCCTGCTCGATCACTGGCGCAAGCACGCCGGCGACGACCAGGCCTTGTACGCCAGCGAGGCCGAGCAGGTGTCCCGGTTACTCACCACGGATACGTCCCGCAACCTGGTGCGGGTGTTTCTGTTGCAGGCGCGGCTCAAGGCCCAAGGCGACAAAGCCTTGTTCCAGCCACGCCATGTGCATGTGGTCGGCGCCGGCGTCATGGGCGGCGATATCGCCGCCTGGTGCGCGCTGCACGGGCTGCATGTCAGCTTGCAGGATCGCGCGCCCGAATATCTGGGCCGCGCCGTGCAGCGCGCCCACCGACTGTTTCGCGACCGGCTGAAGGATCGCTATCGGGCGCGGGCGGCCATGGACCGGTTGATGCCCGACCATCGCGGCGGTGGTGTGACGCGGGCCGATGTGGTGATCGAGGCGATCCACGAGGACCGCGCCGCCAAGCGGGCACTGTACGCCGATCTGGAACCACGCCTCAAACCGGACGCCTTGCTGGCGACCAATACCTCCAGCATCCCGCTGCAAACCCTGGGCGAAGGACTGCGCAGGCCGGGACGCCTGGTGGGCCTGCACTTCTTCAATCCGGTGGCCAGGATGCCGCTGCTGGAAGTGGTCAGCCACGCTGACACCGAGGTGGGCATGGTGGCGCGCGCCGGAGCATTCGCCCGCCACATCGACAAGCTGCCGTTGCCGGTCGCCAGCAGCCCCGGCTTTCTGGTCAACCGCGTGCTGCTGCCTTATCTGCTGGAGGCCGTGGCGCTGCTCGACGAGGGCGTGCCGGCACCCGCAATCGACCGGGCGGCGGTGGGTTTCGGCATGCCCATGGGTCCGATCGAACTGGCCGATACGGTCGGGCTGGACATCTGCCTGTCGGTAGCCGGGATGCTGGCCGAAACCCTGCACCGCCGCGTGCCCGAGCGCCTGCGGGAACGGGTGACGGCGGGTGATCTGGGGCGCAAGAGCGGCCGGGGTTTCTATGCCTGGGGCGAGGACGGTCGGGTCCGAAAACCCCGCCTGCCTTCATCCTACCAGGCGCCCCCCGATCTGACCGAGCGACTGATCGGCAAGCTGGTGGACGAGGCTCTCGCCTGTCTGCGCGAGGGTGTGGTGGCCGACGCCGATCTACTCGACGCCGGGGTGATCTTCGGCACCGGTTTCGCGCCGTTTCGCGGTGGCCCGATCCATTACGCGCGACAGCAGGGCCGGAAAATCGCTTGATCCGACGAGACCGAACAGATCATGGATAATTACAGCAAACCCATCGCGGAACGCATCGACTGGCTGTTCGATCACGCCCGGCGGCATTCGGAGGCGTTCCGGAGTCCGGATTCCTGGCTGGCGCGCAAGCGTTATCTGGCTGAACACCCGACCGCCATCCTGGTATTGAAGTGCATGGACGGGCGGATCAACATCCCGGTCGCCACCCGCACGCCGGTCGGCATCATCCGCCCGTTTCGCAATCTCGGGGGGCGCTTCGATCTGGGCTGGCCCTATCTGGGCGAGGTGCTGTCCCAGCAGGTCCAGCATACCATCGAGCAGGGCCACCGCAGCCTGATCCTGATCAGCTACCATTACTCCAAGGGCAATCCGCTACGCGGCTGCGCCGGGTTCAATTTCGACACCGATGCGGCCCGCGACCACTGCCATGCCATCAAGGGGCAGGTGGAGCAGGTGTTCGGGGCGGGCCACGACACCGTGTATCCGCTGGTCTGCGGCTTCGAGACCGACGAGGACGCCCTGGTGCTGCACGGCCGCAACGACTGGATACTGCATGTCGCGGACCTGCACCGGGACGAACTGGACAGCGTGCCGGCCCTGCTGGAACAGCTGTATCCGGACATGCCGACGCAGGTCCGCTGCGACCTGCTGCCCCTGGTGCTGGACAATGCCGCCCATGTCGCCGAGACCCGCCAGCTCGACCGGCAGCTCGACATCGAGCACCGCGAGTGGATGATCTGCGTCGGGCGCGGCTTCGACTGGCTGCACATGCCCAACCAGGCGCTGATCATCGGCCCCTACAGCCCCGATCTGGCCGATCCGATCCGCACCGCCGCCAGCATCATCCAGACCAATATGGAGGCCGGCAGAATCCTCGATGACGGCTTCCTGCTGCTGGCCTGCGCGCCCTATTCGGAGCCGGGCGCGGATCGCGCCCGGGCCGAACTGAAAAGCCGGTTTCTGTGCCGCTTCGCCGCCGCGGTGATCGGCACGGCCTACCCCGACCTGGCCCGGCACATGCGCCAGCGCACGGCGGTCCTGGACTGGCGCTCACGGGCGCTGGAGCTGATCTGAAGGGTCCGGATATCGAGTTCGTTGTGTGCTTCCAGCATCGTTCTCGGCCCTGCAAGTGTTGGCGGCAGCAATTCCGGGTCTTGCGGAACATCCACAGCCTCGAACAGTCTAGAAGACTATCCCTGTTCGGTGTTGGCCACCAGCCAAGAGGAGGTCATCATGGGAATCGATGCCCGTAATCCCATGGGTACGGATGGTTTCGAATTCGTGGAATTCACCGCGCTCGATACCCGTGCCCCGGGCAGGTTGTTCGAGACTCTGGGCTTTGCGGCGATCGCCCGCCATCGCCACAAGGACGTAGTGCTCTACCGGCAGGGCGATGTCAATTTCATCGTCAACCACGAACCGCAAAGTTACGCCCGGGCCTTCGCCAAGGTCCACGGTCCTTCGGCTTGCGCCTTTGCGTTCCGGGTCAAGGATTCGGCGCGCTGCGTGGCACGGGCCGAACAACTCGGCGCTCGCCTGTTCCACCGCGAGGTGGGTCCGATGGAGTTGAACATTCCCGCCATCCGCAGCGTGGGCGGCACCATGATCTACCTGGTGGACCGCTACGGGGAGCGCACCATCTACGATGTCGATTTCGAGCCCATAGCGGGCGTGCGGCCAAGCGATTGCGCCGGCGCGGGACTGCTGCGCATCGATCACCTGACCCACAATGTCTACAAGGGCCGCATGGACCGCTGGGCCTATTTTTACGAGCGGCTGTTCAACTTCCGGGAAATCCGCTATTTCGACATCCACGGCCGCAAGACCGGTCTACACTCCCGGGCCATGACCAGCCCTTGTGGCAAGATCCGCATACCCATCAACGAGCCCACCGACGAGCGTTCCCAGATTCAGGAGTTTCTCGAGGACTACCACGGTGAAGGCATCCAGCACATCGCCCTGGTCACGAACGATATCCATGCCAGCGTCGAGGCTCTACGGGCGGCGGGTATCACGTTCATGGAGGTACCCGACACCTACTACCAGGAGATCGACCGGCGCGTGCCCGGTCACGGCCAGGATCTGGAGCGCCTGCGCTGCAACCGGATCCTGATCGACGGCAATCCGCAAGCCGGCCAGGGTTTGCTGCTGCAAATCTTCACCAAGCCGGTGCTCGGCCCGATCTTCTTCGAGATCATCCAGCGGCAAGGTAACGAGGGCTTCGGCGAGGGCAATTTCCAGGCCCTGTTCGAAGCCATCGAGCGCGATCAGATGGCCCGCGGCGTCCTGTGACGGGCCGGGGGGAAAGCCCGCCGGCTCAACCGAAACGGTAGGGCGGGCCGGCTTTCTATAGCGTCTTCAGGTATTCGACCAGCGCGTTTTTACTCTCGTCATCGAGGGTGGTTCCGTAGCGATGGCCGCGGTTGCTGTTGCCGCGCTCGGCGGTATCGAACAGCCAGCCCTCGTGCTCGGGCATGCAGCCCCATTGCAGCAGTTCCGGCCCCGGGGGCAGATCGGCGTCCTCGCCCGCGCAACGGCGGGACACGAAACCGACATTCCAGCGATCGAGCACGTCGTAGCCGCGATAAAAAGTTCTAGGCCGCCGTTCCTCCTGCTCCAGCAAGGCACGCAGGGTCGGCACCGAGCCATTGTGCAGATAAGGCGCGCGCAGCCATAGACCGTCCAGCTGCAAAGCGATATAGCCACGATCGTCCGGCTGTCCCATCGGCGTTCTCGAAATTCTGAACCGGTCCCGGACCAAGTGGTTGGCCGCATCGGCCGCTTCGCGCGACCAGGCATCGGCGCGCTCGGGATCGGTGCCGATTTCCGCCAGCGGGATCACGGTACCCAATCGGTTGTCGCGCCCGGCAGCGTGGCAGGCGGCGCAGTTCTGCTCAAAGACGGTCTCGCCAGTCGCCGCCAACTCCCGGTCGATGGGCAGAGGGTAGTCCGGCGCCGGCAGGATCATCAGCCAGTCTTCCAGATCCTGGACTCGCTGGCGGAAAAACGCCGTGTTCTTCGCTTGCAGGCCCAGGGTCGAATCGATGATCACCGCCCGGAACGAGGTGGTCGCCCCGTCGAGATTCATCAGCATCAGCCGGGATGGATCGATATCCAGCCTGGACCAGTCGGCGATCAGCGCGTGATCGTCTTCCGGCCAGGTGCGCCCCGACTGCACCCGTGCCTGTAGATTCCACAGCGAGGGGAAGTCGGTATTGTCCACGCTGCCGTCCACCGGCATGTCCAGGAAATTGAACTTGGTCAGGTTCATCGGGGCATCGCGACCCGGCCCCCAGCGCGGCAGGTCGTCGGCCCAGGCAAAATCACGACCCTGCTCTTGCAGTCGCTTGCGGGTGATCGGAATATAGACGTACTTGTAGAGTTGGCGGTCGATCCAGCTCAGCGGATAAGCCATGTCGATCTGGGTGAGGATGGTCTCGGCGTTGAACCGCGCATCGTTCGCGGCCCGGCTGAAGAACTCCAGCAGGCCCTGGATGTCGGCCGTGTGGCTGCCGCCGGCGGCGACGATGACCGGGGATTCATCCGTGCTGGTCCGGTACTGGGTGGCGTGACACAGGGCGCAGTTGAAGCCCACCCGGTCGAAGCCCACGGTCTTCTTGGAGAATCCCACCGGGAGTTCGGTGCCCTCTATCCACGGGAGGCCGAACGAGGCGTATCCGCCGGGACCGGGCAGCAGATCGTCAAAAATCCGCGGCAGCACCACCACGATCCAGTAGGGTATGCCGCCCTCCGCCTCGCCGCCGATGGAGCCGTGCAGGAAGTTCGTATCCGGGTCGCCGGTGATCCAAGCCGGTTGCGGCAGTTCGCGGAAGAACTTGTACCAGCCGTAGGCAGCGACCGGAACCGCCACGATGAGCAGCACTGAAATCGCCTTCACCAGCCGCCGCTTCCAGCCGCTTTTCTTGCCATGGGTGCTCATCGACTCGGCTCCCTATCAGAACGTCTTGAGGTATTCGATCAGCGCAGCCTTGAGTTCCGGCGCCAGCCCCGTCCCGTACTCATGCCCGCCGTTGCCGTTGCCGCGCGCGCGGGTATCGTAGCGCCAGCCCAGTTGCTCGGCCTCGGGACCGTCGCTGACAAAGCCCACGTTCCGGTAGTCGTAGACGTCGTAACCGATATGGAATACCTCGGGCCGGTTTTCAGCAGGCTCCAACAAATCGCGCAGATTGGGTACCGAGCCGTTGTGCAGATAGGGCGCGCGCAGCCACAGGCCGTCCAGAGGCAGGTTGGCGTAGCCGTAGGTCTTGCGGAAATGGCTGAACCGGGCCGGGTAGCAGCGTTCCGTGTCGTCGGCGCGCTCCCGGCAGCGTTCCTCGTCGGCCGGGAATCCGGCATACAAGGAGTTCTGGGCGACGGCCAGCAAGCGCGTATAGGAATCGAGGCGGGCTCTATCGGTGCCGATCTCCTCGATCGGCGTCACCGTCCCGACCAGCCCGTCGGCGCCTTCGGTCCGGTAGGGCGGCGTGCGATTGCCGTGGCAGGACCAGCAGTAACGCTGGTAGACCGGTTCGCCTTGCGCCACCAGACCCGGATCGATGTATTGCGCGGGGAAGTCGGGCGGCTGGGCCTGATCCCACAACCAGGCCGCCACCCGCAGCACTTTTTCCTTGTCCAGGGTGGTGGGGGTGGCCCCGGTACCGAAAGCCGCGCTCAGATTGCGTTCATCCACGCTGGTATTGTTACCGTCCCAGTGCAGCTGCATGCCCTGCTTCCAGCGCTGGTTCCACACCGCCGGGAAATCCGCGTTGCCCACCAGCTCTCGTTCCGTGGCCTGATCCATGGGAAAACCGAGCAGGGCCTTGGGCGGATTGAAGGTATCGACGCGACCCGGTCCCCAGCTGTCCATGTCGAGAAACGAGAGCCGCGAGGTCAGGGTCAGGAGTTGCTCGCGCATCAGCGCGATACCCAGGTAGCGGAACAGGGCGCGGTCCAGGGCATTGAGCGGCTCCGGCCGGTAGCGGGACGATGGCTGTTGCCGACGCAGATTCTCCAGCTCCTCGATCTTGGGCAGCATCCGGTCGGAGCGGAACCGCCAGTCGGCGGCGGCGCGGGCAAGAAAGCCGACCAGCGCGCCGAGGTCGAAGGTGTTGGCCGGCATGCCCGACACGATCTCGGCCGGCT
>CAYMHN010000219.1:0-6371 GCA_964390235.1 uncultured Candidatus Competibacteraceae bacterium | reverse complement strand
ATCAGTTCCTCGTTGACGCTGGACTGGTGCAGGGTGCGCCCGCTCGGGTCGATCACCGCCGACTGGCCGTTGCCGCCGGCCAGCAGCCCGTTGATGTCGAACACATAGCACTGGAACATGGCCGCCGAGGCGCGGGCGATGTTGAGATCGACATCGCGGTCGATGGTGTGGGTCAGCACCGGATGCAGGATCACCTCGGCGCCCATCGCGGTCAGCGTGCGGGTGGTCTCGGGAAACCATAGGTCATAGCAGATCGACACCCCGAAGCGCCCCGCCTCGGGCACGTCGAACACCACGAACTCCTCGCCCGGGGTAACCCCCTCCTCGAACGGCCGGAACGGGAACATCTTGCTATAGCGGGCGATCACCTCGCCGTCGGGGTTGATCACCGACGAGGTATTGTAGATGCCGCCGTCGCGGCGCTCGAACAGCGAGCCCGGCAGCAGCCACAGCTTGTGCTTGAGCGCCATTTCCTGGAACTCCTCTTCGGTCGCGCCGGGCAGCTTCTGGGCATGGTGCAGCGACGGCCCGAACGGGGCCAGTTCGCTGAACAGCACCATCTGCACCCAGGGGTAGAGGTACATCAGCAGATCCAGCCGCTGCCGCATGGACTCCACATTGCTGTGGTTGGTAATCGGCATCTGGATGCCGGCGATGGCGAACGGGGTCATGAATCGGAACTCCTGATGGATGATGAATCGAGGCGCCGGACGGTCATTTGCGGTCGGAACGCCCCAGCGCGCCGTGCACCGTGCGCCAGGTCTGGCGCAGCACGGATTCCAGGCTGAAATCGCCCTTCCCGGCCCAGTCCTCCCAGTCGTCGCCGAACTCGGGTACCACCGGCCAGGCCCTGAGCGGCTTGCTGACGGCGCGGGCGCCAGCGTCGGAATACCGGACCAGGCGCCGACCTTCCCGAAACCCGGTCAGGGACTGGCGCCAAATCATTTCCGGCCAGCGCCACTCGGCCAGCTGCTGGCGGGGACGGTAGACCGCCGTATACAGCGTGCCGAAACCCTTGCGGTACTCGGTGCGGTACAGCGGCGCGCGCAGAAAGGCATTCAGCAGGGACTGCGCGCAAGCATCGGTGCGCGCCAGATAACCGCGCAGATAACGCTCCCGCTCCAGGCTGTGGGTGAAGCGGGCATGCTCATGCCACTCCACCGCCCCCTGGTGATTGGTGGCCAGCGGTTCGCGGCTGATCTCGGTCGGGCGGTCCGGAGCGACCCGGACCGTGGCGAACTCACCGCTGGCATCCAGCAGGGTGATGTTATAGGCCATGTGCGAGGGCACCGTGCGCAGTACCTCCAGCGCATCGCTCACCCGGTCGCAGACTTCCAGGATATAGCGCAGGATCAGGGTGATGCCGAAACCGTCCCCCAGCACCCGGCGGCCACCGAAAGCCAGCGACACGGCCAGCCCGGCCTCGTTCATGCCATCGGCCGCGCCCCACAGGAATTCGCTGCTGACCACCACCCGCCGCCCGCTCCAGGCGCTGTGCAGAATCAGCCCCTCGTTCAGACCGGGGTCCAGATCGTAGTTGCGGATCAGCAAGGGCTCGCCGTCGCGGGTCCATACCGCTTGCGAACAGCCGCTCAGATAGGCCGGCGGCCGATAGCCGGACAGGAACCGGGCCGCCGTCTCGTCGCCATCGGCCAGTTCCACCAGCTGTTCGAACACCGGCAGCAGTTCCGGCATGTAGCGCCGCAGCCGCTTGATCGCAACCGGCAGGGCGGGGCGATCGGCACCGCCACGGGCTAGAAACCAGCGCCGGTAGGCCGGCCAGTGACGCCGGAACAAAGCCTGCCACTTGGCACCCGGCCGGGTTTCGGCGACGGCTTCAAAGCACAGTTGCATGTTCGTACCCCGCAGTTAGCCTTGCCGGTGCAGGCGGCGGAGGGTCGCGTCCCGTCGGCTTCCATCGCGTGCGTTTCTGCCATGGTTTGATCAGCAGCTATTCCTGATAGTAACAAAACTGTATAGAATGGCAACATCATGAATCAAGATGTAGCCCTTCAGCCGACCATTACCCAAGCCGAGCTACCCGGTCTGTACTGGGCCGGTCGGCTGGCCAACCATGCCCTGGTCTACCGCACCATCCGCAATCAGCTCGGTGGCGGCTTCGGCGATCAGTACAAATATCCCTATGCCTGGGCGGTTCAAGTCTACATCGACGGTCAACCGACCCGGCTGATCAGCGCCCGCGGCGCCGATCGGGAGTGGTCCAGCCTGGACCGCCTGGAGCGCTGGCTGCGCGAAATGGGCTTCCGCTACTGGTGGCTGAGCAACGAACTGGAACCGGTTGGCGTGGCCAGCGAACCGGAATCGTACACCCCGGGTATCAAATAGCTTACAGGAGACCGGCATGGACCCCTACATGCGCGCCGCCATCGAAGAAGCCGAACAGGGCTTGCGCGAGGGCGGCATCCCCATCGGCTCGGTGATCGTCCACGCTGGCCGGATCATCGGCCACGGCCACAACCGCCGGGTCCAGCGGGGCAGCCCGGTGCTGCACGGCGAGATGGATGCCCTGGAGAACGCTGGCCGCCAGCCGGCCAGCGTCTACCGGGCATGCACCCTGTACACCACGCTGTCACCCTGCCCGATGTGCTCGGGCGCCATCCTGCTGTATGGCATCCCGCGGGTAATCGTCGGTGAGAACCGGACCTTCATGGGCGATGAAGACCTGCTGCGCGCGCGCGGCGTGGACCTCACGGTGCTGGACGACCCGACCTGCATCCGGCTGATGGAGGACTTCATCCGCGCCAGACCCGAGCTGTGGAACGAGGACATCGGCGTCTGACGCGGAACCCTCCATCGCCTTACGGCTGATTCTCGGCCCGCGCTCGGCGCAGCACCCGCAGCAGCGGGAACAGCAGCGACAACCCCACCATGCCCCACAGCGCCAGGGTCAGGGGCGAGCCGACCAGCACCATCCAGTCGCCATTGGACAGCGACAACGCCCGGCGCAGACTGATCTCCATCAACGGCCCCAGCACCAAGGCCAGGATCACCGGCGCCAGCGGGAAATCCATCTTGCGCATCAGATAGCCGATCACCCCGAAGCCGGTCATCAGCATCAGATCGGTCATCGAACTGCTGGCGGCGTAGATCGCCCCGTAGCTGATCATGGCCACGGCCGGCACCAGGATCCAGCGCGGTACCAGCAATACCTTGACGAACAACGGCACCAGCGGCAGGTTGAGGATCAGCAGCATGATATTGCCGATGTACATCGAGGCCACCAGCGCCCAGAACAGGTCACCGTGGGTGGTGATGAACAACGGCCCGGGCGAGAGATTCAAGGCCAGCAAGGCGCCCAGAATCACCGCCGTGGTCCCGCTGCCGGGCACGCCCAGGGTCAGCATCGGGATCAGCGAACCGGACACGGCGGCATTGTTGGCCGCCTCCGGGGCGGCCACGCCGCGGATGTCACCGGTACCGAAGGTGTTCTTCTTGTCCACCAGGCGTTGCTCGGTGACGTAGGCCATGAAGCTGGCGATGGTGGCGCCGGCACCCGGCAGCACGCCGATCAGAAAACCCGAGATCGAGGAGCGGATCATGCCCCACCAGCAGGTCATGAACTCCTTGACGGTGATCATCACCCGCCCCAGGGTGGTGGTCACCTGCCCGACGGTACGGGTCTGCTCGATCAGCAGAAACACCTCGGAGATGGCGAACAAACCGATGGTGACCACGGCGAAATCCAGCCCGTCGTAGAACTCCAGATGGCCGAAGGTGAAGCGCGCGATGCCGGTCCCCTGGTCGATGCCGATGCTGGCCAGCATCAGGCCGAAGCCGGTGGCGATCAGTCCCTTGACGAACTGCTTGCCGGACAGCGCCGACAGCATGGTGAAGGTGAAGATGATCAGCACGAAATACTCGGCCGGGCCGAAGCGGATCGCCCACTGGGACAGGATCGGGGCCAGGAACATCAGGCCCACCACCGACAGCGTGCCGCCGACGAAAGAGGCGATGGCGGCGATGGCCAGGGCCGGACCGGCCCGGCCGCTCTTGGCCATCGGGTGGCCGTCCAGGGCGGTGGCCACCGACGAGGGGGTGCCCGGCACGTTGAGCAGAATGGTGCTGATCGAGTTGCCGTACTGGGAACCGTAGTAGATGCCGGCGAACAGGATCAGCATCGCCGTGGGGTCCAGCCCCAGGGCGAAGGTGATCGGGATCAGGATGGCGATGCCGTTGATCGGGCCGATACCCGGCAGCATGCCGATCACCGTGCCCAGGGTCACGCCGATGAACGCCACCATCAGATTGAGTGGCGCCAGGGCGATGCCGAAACCATTCAACAAGGATTGGAAAACGTCCATTCAGAGCCACTCCTCGACCAGTTCGCCCAGCGGCAGGTAGAGATCCAGCGCCAACACGAACAGCGCATACAGCGCCGTGGCGCCGATCACTCCCGCTATCAGACTCTGCCACCAACGGGCATGAAACAGGATGCCGAATACGATGAATACCCCGGTCGCGGCCAAGATGAAACCCAGGTACTCGATCACATAGGCGAACACCACCAGCGTGACCAGGGCGATGGCCAACACCATCCAGGCGTGGGGACCGGGCCATTCCTTGGCCGGGTGGCCCTCGATGTACAGGATCACCGTCAGCGGCAACATGAATCCGGCGATGGCCAGGGGAAAGAGGCGAGCACCAAGGATGTCGGTATACCCCGTGGGCACGTAGGACCAGGCCTGAACGCCGAAGGCGATGACCACCAGCAGCAATAGTATGGCTACCACACGATCACTCATGGAACCTCCCCTGCAAAGCGCCTTGAGCCCCTCTCCCCCGGAGGAGAGGGGATATTTTCTTCGCTGGCTTCAGCTACCGCTGCCCATCCGGGCGAACAGTTTCTCGATGGTCTCGACCTGGTCGCGGACGAAAGTATCCATTTCGTCACCGGTGCGCCAGAACGGCGCCAGACCGTTCTGGATCCGCAGGGTCTCGTACTGCGGGGAGGCCGCCAGCTGCTTCATGGCCTCCACCCAGTAGTCGTATTCTTCGTCGGCAATCCCGGGCGCCACGTAGAAACCGCGCCAGTTGGCGCCGATCACATCGTACCCCAGTTCCTTGGCGGTGGGCACGCCGGCCAGCGGCCCGTCCTCGAAGGGCTCGTCGCCCAGCACCGCCAGCACCTTGAGGTTGCCGGCCTCCAGCTGGGACAGGGTTTCGCTGACATCGCCGGCGAACGCGTCGGCGCGACCACCGAGGATCTCGATCACGGCCGGGCCGCCGCTGCCGAAGTTGGTGTAGCGAATGGCGCTCAGATTCTCGACCCCGGCGGCATCGGCCAGCAGCAGAACCTTCAGGTGATCCCAGCCACCCACTGCCGAACCGCCGACGAAGCTGATACCGGCCGGATCGGTCCGGAGCGCTTCGACCAGGTCTTCCAGGGTCTGGAAGCGGCTGTCCGGCGCCACGCCGATGACCCCGTAATCGGCCCCCAGGGCCGCCAGCCAGCGGACATCGTCGGCGTCGAAGCCCTCGAACAGACCCTGGGCCAGCCGAGTGGTGGTGGCGGTCGAGGCGGCGACCAGCAGATTGGCGTCACCCTGACGCTGGCCGACCACATGAGCATAGGCCACGCCACCGCTGGCGCCGGTCATGTTCTGGGTGCGGATGCGACCGCGGACCAGGTTGAGCTCGCTGAGGATCGGCGCGATGCTGCGGCAGGTGAAATCCCAGCCGCCGCCCGGGTCGGCCGGCGCGATGCACAGCACATTGCGCGGCTCGAAGGCCAGCGCCGCTTGGTGGACGAATAACAGAACGATCAGGACAGCGATAGCCTTGGCGATTTTCATCACCCCTCCTTATCTATGGTTGCGGGATTTCACTGACAGTATGTCAAGCCGGATCATCAGGTTTCGCGTTTTCATGTTCTCCTGAGAGATTTATATAGTTGACCGATGCCGAATAGTCCAGCACTAATTCTCGATATAATCCGGCTCGATATAATCCGGCTCGATTTAATCCGGCTCGATATAATCCAGCCCGATCAATCCGGACGACCATCCGTCTCAGCCCTTTGGGCCGCCACCATCGGGCACCGGGCGCGGCGGTGGGCCGTCGTAGCTCCAGATGTACTGGCGGGGTATGGGGCCCTTGTTGCGCCCCCCCTGCTGCGTCTGCTCCCAGGCGTGCGCCAGGATGCCCACCGAACGCGACAGGCAGAACAGGCCGCGCGCCAGCGGCGGCGGAAAGTCGAGTTCGGCATAGATCACGGCGGTGGCGCCGTCGATGTTCATCGGAATGCGCTTGCCCTTGCGAGCGGCTATGGCCGTCTCGATGCACCGGCCCACGGTCGCGTACCGCCCGGAAACCGTGCCCGCCGCCGCCGCCGCGTCGACCAGCTCCAGCAA
>CAYMHN010000218.1:0-6376 GCA_964390235.1 uncultured Candidatus Competibacteraceae bacterium | reverse complement strand
CCTCTGGAGGGAGCCAAAACAGCGGCGCAAGCTCAGGCCGAACTGCGCCGTCTCCAGGACGAGATCCGGCGAGAAGCGGAACGAGACCTCTGGCAGGATGTCCTCAACGCCTTGCTCGACCGCCTCGAGGACGGTGATCCAGAGCGGCAGGTCCGGATCCTCTCGATTCTTGGCGAGCTTCTTCCCGCCGCGCTGTCGACCGGTCGGTTCGACCGCGCGGCGTCGGTGCTCGAGGAGATCGTCGCGCTGGGCGGGCGACCGGAAGTGCTCTCGCCGGCCGCGCTGATCGACCGCAGCGCGGTTTCCAGCCAGGCGCTGTTCGGGGAGTGGATGGCCAGACCTCGCAGCGTGCAGCCCGCATCGGGCATTCGGCTGGCGGGATGCGCTCCGGTCTGCCACTGGATCAGGCTGGGCAGCAGACCGCCGGTCGGCAGACCACCGTCCTCGGGTATGGTGATCCGCCAGCGCAACTCGCTGCGGCTCATCGGCTCGATGGTGCCTAGCGGGACCGGGCAGCGGGAGCGCGTGGTCTCGATGTCCGGCGTGTTCACCACCCAGTGCAGCAGCCGGGGTCGCTGTTCCAGCAACGCCCGCACCGCTGGCTGATCCAGCCCGAACCAGCGCGGCCGGTCCGGCGGTTCAGCCGCCGGGTCGATGGCGATGACCTCCAGATACACTGCCGCGCCGAGGCGCAGCACGGCATTGTGCGTGCCCATGCGCGGATGCTTGCCACCGGGACGCATGGCCACGCCCAGCAGTGCCTCGACATGATCGATACCCTGCTGCAGCGTGTCGGCGGCGACGACCAGGTGATCGAAGCGAGAGTCCATCAGCGCCGGTTCGCGACCGCTTCCGCCACCAGGCACAGGATCTCGAACATCAGCGTCGCCCCGACCAGCGCGGTGTTGCCGCTGGGGTCGAACGGCGGTGCTACCTCGACCACGTCGCCGCCGATCAGGTTCAGGCCGCGCAGGCCGCGTAGCATCAGCTGGGCTTCCAGGGTGCTGATGCCGCCGACTTCCGGGGTGCCGGTCCCGGGTGCGAACACCGGGTCCAGGCCGTCCACGTCGAAGCTGATGTAGGTCGGCCCGTCGCCGACCACCCGGCGGGCCTCCGTCACCGCCTGTTTCCAGCCGATTTCGTGCAACTCGTCCATGTAGACCACCCGCATCCCGCTGTCGTGACTGAAGCGCCACACCTCGCGGTCGTTGATACCGCCGCGGATGCCGATCTGGATGGTGTGCTTCGGGTCCAGCAAGCCTTCCTCCACCGCCCGCCGAAACGGAGCGCCATGATGGAATTTCGAGCCCAGGTAATCATCGCCGGTATCGCAATGGGCATCGAAATGGACCATGCCGACCGGTCGTTCGCGGGCGATGGCACGGAAGATCGGCAGGGTCACCGAGTGATCGCCGCCGGCGGCGATCGGGGTGATGCCGGCGCTATGCACCCGCTTGAAGAAAGCCTGGATCTCGTCCAGGCTGCTCTCCAGATGGAACGGCCGCTGCACCCAGGCATCGCCGAGGTCGCTGATCCGGCACAGCTCATAGGGACAGATGCCGGTGGACTGGTTGATCCGGCGCGTCAGCGAGGATTGATTGCGGATCTCGCGGGGACCGTGGCGGGCACCGGGGCGATTGGTGACGCCGCCATCGAAGGGCACGCCGATCAGGCCGATATCGACCTGATCGAGATCCTCGCTGTAAGGCACCCGCATGAAGGTCGGCAGGCCGGTGTAGCGCGGCCGGGACTGGGGGTCCCGGAATTCGGCGGCTGCCCCTTCAGGGGAGTGGCTCACTGCAGCAGCCAGCTGCTGAAACGATCCATCAATTCCTCGGTGTAGTCGTTCCAGAACTCGATATTGTTGACCAGGGCGTTGCGCGCATTGGCCGGATAGGTCGGCAGATGAGGCGCCATCTCGATCCCGGTTTCCGCGTTGACCGGCGTGAATTCCGCGGCGGACGCCCGCGGCGAGCCATAGGCGATGTATTCGCTGATGCGCGCCGAGTTTTCCGGGGCCGTGGCGAAGGCCAGAAACGCCAGCGCCTGCTCCAGCCGGGGCGTGCCCTTGGGGATGGTCCAATGGTCCATGGCCATGATCTGGGTGTCCCAGAGGATCTCGAACGGCTGGCCCTCGTTGACCTTGGCATCGAAGATGCGCCCGTTCCAGGCGGCTGTCATGACCACCTCGCGGTCGCCCAGCAACTGGGGCGCCTGGGCGCCGGCCTCCCACCAGAGCACCGAATCCTTGATGGTATCCAGCTTGGCGAAGGCGCGATCCACGCCCTCGGGGGTGGCGAGCACGGTATAGACCTCGTCCAGCGGCACCCCATCGGCCAGCAGCGCCCATTCCAGCGAGGTGATCGGGGACCGGCGCAGGCCGCGGGTGCCGGGGAAGGTCTCCAGATCGAAGAAATCCGCGATGGTCTGCGGCGGATTGTCGGGGAAGAGTTCGGTGTTGTAGGCAATCACCGTGGACCAGACGATGGTCCCGGCGGCGCAGGGCAGCAGACCGCTTTCGATGAAGTCCTCGCTGGCGGGCGTGCCGTCGGCGGCCGGCGCCAGCCGGTCGGGGTCGATTTCCTCCAGCAGTGCCTCGTCGCAGCCCAGTAGCGGGTCGCCTCCCTCGACCTGGACCACGTCCCAATCGACATTGTTGAATTCGACCTGGGCCCTGATCTGACCCAGGCCGCCGTTGTAGTCGTTGCTGCGCACAACGATCCCGGTCGCCTCGGTGAACGGATTGTAGATCGCCTCGGTCAGGGAGCGGGTCATCGCCCCGCCGAAGGACACCACGGTGATCGCATTCTGCGCCGCGGCCGTGCTCGTGCTCAGGGCCAGCGCCATGCCCACCGCGGTGGCGAGACCGCTATGTATCATTTTTCCAGCCATTGGCGTCTCCTCTCTTGAGTTTGGACTATTGGAATCATGAGGATGGTTCGAGTATCCCGCTCAAGTATAAGCCAGCACAGGAAGGCCGGACAGTCCTTCGGAAGCGGGGGGCAACTTCCGTGATCGTGTCCGGCCTTTTCGATCAGGGCGTTCGGGTAGTTGCACCGCATGCATCGGCTACAGTGTCCTGCCTGCCGTCACCCGGCGTACAGGGCGGCCAGGGTCGGTGCCAGTTCTACACAAGGCAAGTCCAGGCACTGATCCGGTTCATCGACATGTACCCCGCGCCAGTCGGCGTCGCGCCGGTACAGACTGGCCTGCATCCGTTCCTGAGCTAGGATCAGGTAGCCTTGCAGACCGGGGATCTGCGTATAGGCCATCCATTTCTCGCGCCGGTCGATGCGTTCGGTGGATTCGGACAGGATTTCCACCAGCAGGCAGGGGCGTTCGCGGTAGTAGGGATGATCGTCGCTCGGGTCGCAGCAGACCATCAGGTCGGGGTAGTAGAACACGTCCTCGCCGCCGGCTTGCAAGTGCAGCTTGACATCGGCCATGAATACCTCGCAGCCCTTGGCACGAGCGGCCGGCTCGATGGCAGTCAACAGATTGATGGCAATGCGGTTGTGGCGCACGCTGGCGCCGGTCATGGCGTAGATCCGTCCGCCGATGTACTCGTGGCGGATATCGCTGGCGTCCTCGCCGGCGAGGTAATCCTCGACCGTGAGGGGTTCGGACTGTCGATGCGCTTTCATGATTCGCTCGTCGCGCCGATGATGGATTCAAGAATTATACCCTTTCGGCGTAGGTGCTTGGGCGCCTGCCCGTACCGGAAAGCTGCGCGCCAACTCGGCATGCAGCCGCTCAGCGCTTGGAGAGGAGAAGGCCAGCGCGTCTTTTCGATCAGAGCGCGTTGCAGGGAGTTCACTCGGCATCCCCGGCCGATACCGCGGCCTTGCCCGCTGCCGTGAGTTGATATTGCTGCGAGCGGCTGTTGGGTTTGTCGGGCAAGGTCATGGCGATCAGGCCCGCCTTGAGCGCGGGCTGCAAATAGCGCTCGCGGAACGACTTGCGGTCGCGCAAGCCCAGCGCCCCCTGCAACTGATCACGGCTCATCCGCCCATTGATGACCCGCAACAGCCGCATGACTTGGGGGGTGACATGAGGGCTGTCTTGGGGGGTGGAGGCGATGATGGCATTGCGCACCATGGTGAGCATGAATTCGATGAAAGGCGCCGAATCGGTTCGCGCGGTGCTGGCGTTGATCGCCCGGTAGTAATCGCTCTGATGTTCGTGCACCAGGCTTTCCACCGGAATGTGCGCAAACAGCGGATTCCAGCCGGTCAGTATCAGGGTTTGCCAGAGCCGCCCCATGCGACCATTGCCGTCGGCAAACGGGTGGATGAACTCGAACTCGTAGTGGAAGACACTGCTGGTAATCAGCGAGTGTTGGTCGGTATCGGCCAGCCAGCCGAGCAGCTGTGCCATCAGCTGTGGCACCCGGTTCGCCGGTGGCGCCATGTGAATCACCTCGCTGCCGCTCATCACGCCGACGCCACCGCGTCGGTAATGGCCGGCATCCTCGATCAGACCCTTCATCAACACCTCATGGGCCTGTAACAGGTGGCGCTCGCGGGTTGCTTGCCAGTGGAACAAGCGATCATAAGCGGCGATGGCATTGCGCGCTTCCTGTATCTCCCGGGGCGGTGCAATCACTCGCTTGCCTTCCAGAATCGCGGTGATCTGCGCTTCGCTGAGGGTATTGCCCTCGATGGCCAGCGAGCCCTGAATGGTGCGGATGCGGTTGATGCGCCGCAGGCGCAAGGCGGTTGCCTGCTCCGACAGCACCGACAAGTGGCCCAGGCTTTCGCTGATCTCGACGATCAGGCGAATGATGGCGGGGGTGATCGTGAAGAGGGGCTGATCGCTCATTCGTTGGCCACGGCGGGTGTCACGTCCGGGTTCGTCTTGTCAGACTCGTGGCGGAGGCCGGACTCTCGATAAGCTTTCATGATCCGCTCGTTGTGCCGATGATGAATGGCATGAATTGTACCCTTTCGGTGCAGGTGCCTTGCCACCTATCAGCTTATTCCCCCCCTTTTTCAAAGGAGGGTTGCTACTCTCGAATTCGCCAGCAACATCTTGACAAGGGGAGGAGTTTTTCCGAAACGCGCCTTGAGTATTGTAAAGTACCTTTTTCAGTATCGATAACGGTGTCATTGTGAACGTCATAACGATCGCGGAGATCAAGCGACGCGGCATGCGCGCGGTGGAAGAAGCCCTGGCGGATGGCCCGGTGCATCTGATGAAACGCAATCGCCCGGCTGCGGTATTGCTATCGGAAGAAGCCTACGAACGACTGAAGGCCGCGGCTGAATCCGGCAGCACGGCGCGCGGCTCGGCCGCTCTGGAGTGGTTTCTGGCCGATCAGCCGGCCGGGCAGCTCGATGAGCGGAGTCTCGAAAATCGCATGGCGGAGCTGCGTTCCGACTGGGACGAGCGGTGATCCTGTTCTTCGACGCGAGTGCATTGATCTACCGCTTCGAGGGCGTGCCCGCTTTCCAATCCGCCGCTGTCGACCTGGTGGCCGAACTGATGCGGGTACACCCGGAAGCACGGCCCGCCGTTTCCCGGCTCAGCCTGCTGGAGTGCCGGGTCAAGCCGCTGCGGGACAAGAACCGCCCGCTGCTTGCCCGCTACAAGCACTTCTTTGCCGCGCCCGGCTTGCGGATCGTCGACCTTGACGGGCGGGTGATCGATCGGGCGACGCGGCTGCGTGCCGGAGGTGGTCTGAAGACGCCCGACGCCTTGCAGGCCGCTTGTGCCCTGAGTTTGCCGAAACCGCTGATCTTCATCACGGGTGACGCGGGATTCGAGCGGGTGAAGGGGTTGCAAGTGCGGCGGATCGTGGCCGATCATCGATAATCGATGGTGGTGATCGTGAAGGGAGGGCTGATCGCTCATTCGCCGGCTACGGCGGGTGTTACGCCCTGGTTCATCTGACAGACTCGTGGCGTAAGTCGGACTGTCGATGCGCTTTCACGATCCGCTTGTCGTGTCGATTGATGATCATTGGCTTTCGGGTTCAAAAAACCGGCTGAACCCTTTCGCCACCAAACCCCGTTTCAGTTTTTCGTCACCGGTCCAAAGCAACCCGCCCGTTTCCAGGGTGATGGCCACATGAGGCGTGTCAGTCGGATCGATGTCACGACAGAGTTCATAGGCTCGGTGGCGGTGATCGGGTGATACCAGCGCCTCCTTGAACAGTTCGATTCTGGCGATGAGTTCATGCAGGAGGCGCACGACCTCTTCTTCGTTCAAGTGGCTGAGCCGGACAATCTTTTCCTGTAACTATTCAGCCGCCCTGGTGCAGCGACGGAGTTGATGGCAAACCAAAGTCCACGGCCCCCCGACTATCGACCTGCTGATTCTTCAGCGCCTGCGCCGTTACCAGACCGAAACCCTGCGGTTTCTGCACCACCCCGAG
>CAYMHN010000217.1:0-6402 GCA_964390235.1 uncultured Candidatus Competibacteraceae bacterium | reverse complement strand
CCCGCTCGGCGGCCAGGCAGAGCGCCGCCCGCCGCAGCGCGCCGCGATCATGCGCCAGTTCCGGTCTGGCGGCGGCAAGCTCGGCCGTCAGCGCGCGCAGTGCGCCCGCATCGTATAGCGCCGTTAGCTCCGGATGATGGCGCGCCAGCCAGTCGTGCAGCAGGCGCTCGGCGCGTGCGATCACCGGCCAGATATCCCACAGGGTATCGTCCAGATCGAAGCTCAGGGCCTGAATCGGTCGGCTCATGGTGGCCCACACTCAGTGCAGTTGGCTCAGGCCGCGCTCCAGGTCGGCGATGATGTCGTCGATCGCTTCCAGACCCACCGACACCCGGATCAAATTCTCGCGAATCCCGGCCCGGTCCCGCTCGGCCTGGCTCAGCCGACCATGGGTGGTGGTAGCTGGATGGGTGATGGTGGACTTGGTATCGCCCAAATTGGCGGTGATCGACAACAGCCGGGTATTGTCGATCACCTGCCAGGCGGCGGGCCGTTCGCCGGCCACCTCGAAAGCCACGATGCCGCCGAAACCCGACTGCTGGCGACAGGCCAGTTCATGCTGCGGATGATCGGGCAGTCCCGCATAGTGTACCCGGACCACGGCCGGCTGCTCCACCAGCCACTCGGCCAGCTGCTGGGCGTTCTCGCAATGGGCGCGCATGCGGATGGACAGAGTCTCCAGGCCCTTGAGAAACACCCAGGCGTTGAACGGGCTCATGGCTGGTCCGCCGGAGCGCATGAAGGCGAACACCTCCTTGCCGACCCGCTCGGCATCGCCGACCACCGCGCCGCCGACGCAGCGGCCCTGCCCGTCCAGGTACTTGGTGGCCGAATGGATCACCAGATCCGCGCCCAGCGCCAGCGGTCGCTGCAAGGCCGGGGTGCAGAAGCAGTTGTCGACCACCAGCAGGGCATTGTGGGCATGGGCCAGTTCGGCCATCTGGCGGATGTCGGCCAGCTCGGTGAGCGGGTTGGAGGGCGTCTCCAGGTACAGCATCCGGGTCTCGGGTCGGATCGCCGCCTGCCAGGCCTGCGGATCGGCCAGTGGCACGAAGGTCGTTGCTATGCCCAGCTTGCGCAGATACTTGTCGAACAGGCTGACCGTACTGCCGAACAGATTGCCCGCCGAGACGATGTGATCGCCGCTGTTGAGCAAGGCCATGCAGGTCGCCAGTATCGCGCCCATGCCCGAAGCGGTGCCGACGCAGGCCTCGCCCCCTTCCAGAGCCGCCAGCCGCCGTTCGAAAGTGCGCACCGTGGGGTTGGTGAAGCGCGAGTAGACATTGCCCGGCTCCAACTCGGCGAACCGGGCCGCCGCCTGGGCCGCGCTGCTGTAAGTGAAACTGGAAGTGGCGAAGATCGGTTCGGAATGCTCGCCTTCGTGGGTGCGCACCTGGCCGGCGCGGACCGCCAGGCTGGCGAAACCGAGTTCGGGAATGTCGTCTTCGGGGTACATGGCATGATCTCCAGGCAGGCGCCGCAATCAGAATAAGGTTTCCGATCCTCGGGAAGAGCAGCGCCGCCCGGCCAAAGCGATACCCGCTGTCAGCCAAGGCTAAAGCAGGTCTGCCGTCCCGCTTTAGCGATATTTATGAGACGCCTCGCAAGCTGTGGATCAAATCGGCGTCGCATTCAAGAGTAAGCCCGTGGTGGCGGACTGTCAAACAGTGCAACCGGAAAGAACCCGCTCGGGATGCGCCTCAGCCTCCATTCACCGCCCTGAACCCTTCCAAAGTCTGTTCCAACAACATCCCCAGATCCTCCGACAGATAGCCGCCCTCCTGAACCAGCAGCATCGGCGGAGCCACCACGCCCAGCCGCTCGCCCAGCCGGCGGAAACCATCCGGGGTGATGCGAAAGGCCGACAGCGGATCATGCTGGTAGGCGTCCAGGCCCAGGGCTATCACCAGACAGCCGGGCCGGTAGGCGTCGATCCGCTCCAGCGCCCGATCCAGGGTGGCCAGCCAGGTGGCGTCGTCGGTGCCCACCGGCAGCGGGTAATTGTGATTATAGCCCGTGCCCATGCCCTCGCCGGTCTCCCCGACATGGCCCCAGAAGAACGGATAAAAGCCATGCGGGTCGGCGTGGACGGATACGGTCAGTACATCGTCGCGAGCGTAGAAGATCTGCTGGGTGCCGTTGCCATGGTGCACATCGACATCGAGGATGGCGACCCGCTCATGGTGTCGGCGCAGCCAGGCGGCGGCGATGGCGGCGTTGTTCAGATAACAGTGGCCGCCGGCCATATCGGAAAACGCATGATGACCGGGAGGACGGCATAGCGCATAGACGGACCGCTCACCCTCGACCAGGGCTGCGGCGGCGCTGAGCGCCACGTCGGCGCTGGCCAGGGCCGCCGGCCAGGTGCCCGGACCCATGGCGCAGGCGGTATCGGTCATGTGCCAGCCGGCCCGGGCAACGATGGAATCCGGATAGCTACCGGCGTGGCGGTTGGGATGCACATTGGCGATCACCTCGGGGCCGTGCGGCTCCAGTTCCGACCAGCGTGCATGGGCCTCGGCCAGAAACTCCAGGTAATCGCGAGTATGCACGGCGAGTTTATGCTCCAGCGACCAGTCCCGGGCCAGGATCGGCTCCAGACCGGCCCGTTGCGCACCGCGCAGCAGGATGTCGGCTCGCTCCGGGCGCTCCTCACAGTCCCTGACCAGACCGCGCGCCAGAAAGAACCTGGGCGCGTGTAAACGGTGTTGTTCGGTGTAGTAAGCGCGCATATCGGTGGCTCTCGGGTTCGACGTGGGTAGCCTGAATGCTATAGTCTTGGGTAGACCAAGCCAACCGGATTCCGAACGAGACCCGCCCGTGCCACACGCCCTGCACTCACCGACCGCCCGTTATTCCGACGCTGAATGGCGTACCCGCGTCGATCTGGCCGCCGTGTTCCGGCTGCTCGATCACTACGGCATGACCGATTCGATCTACACCCATGCCACCGCCCGGGTGGCGGGCGAGCCGGACTGTTTTCTGATCAACCCCTACGACTGCATGTTCGCCGAGGTGACGGCCTCCAATCTGGTCAAGATGAACCTGGCCGGCGAACTGATCGACGGGGCGCACGTCAACCCGGCCGGTTATACCATCCACAGCGCCATCCTCGGCGCCCGCGCCGACGTACAGTGCGTGATCCATACCCACACCGAGGCCGGGGTCGCCGTGTCCTGTCTGGAGGATGGGTTGCTGCCGTTGAATCAGTGGGCTTTGCAGTTTTATAAGCGGGTCGCCCGCCACCCCTATGAGGGCATCGCCCTGGACCTGGACGAACGCCAGCGCTTGGTAGCCAGCCTGGGCCGACATCAGGTGCTGCTACTGGACAATCACGGCCTGGCCACCGCCGGGCGCAGCGTCGCCGAGGCCTTCAAGCTGATCCACAATCTGGAGCGCGCCTGCCGCGCCCAGTTGCAGATCCTGGCCTGCGGCCGGGCCATCCTCCCGCTGGACCCGGCGGTGTGCGAGAAGACCGCCCGCCAGTACCAGGACGGCATGGACGCCCTGCTCGACCAGCCAGCGGAACAGGATCTGGAATGGCAGGCCCTGCTGCGCCTGGCGCAGCGAGTCCACCATGGCTTCGATCGCTGAGCACCTTGACCATTCGAGGCGATACCGGGCAAGCACTGGCGCGCCGCCAGCTGAGGAGACCAAGCATGTGGTTCAGTGAACTCGAACGCCAGGACCGGATCCTGCAAACCGTCCGCACCATCCAGAGCCGGCTGGCCCAGACCCGCACCGCGATACGCGCCGACCGGGACGAGCAGGCCGAGACCCTGGTGCAGGAAAGCCTCAAGGATCTGATCGGGGTGATCCAGCATGTGCAGCATCACTACGCGGTGGCGCCCATCCCCCACCCCCATCATGAAGCCGTCGTGCTGTGGCTGGATCGGACCCAGCTGGCCCGCTTGCAGGAGCTGTCCACCCGGACCGGCTTGTCACCCCGCCAGTGCCTGATCGACCTGATACAGCACGGCCGGCTGCCAGCCGACGACCAGACCGACTAACGCGCGAACGGCCAGTGGCCCCGCCAGTACTGGATCAACAGAAAGCCGAACAGCATCCCGCCGAGATGGGCGAAGTGGGCCACCCCGGCCTGGGTTCCGGTCACCCCGGCCCATAGCGAGAAGGCTCCGAACAGGATGACGAACCACTTGGCCTTCATCGGAATCGGCGGAATCAGCAGCATGATGGTGCGGTTCGGATACATCATGGCGAAGGCCAGCAGTATGCCCAGCACCCCGCCGGAAGCACCCACGGTGGGAAAGAACCCGTCCTGCATGCTGGACACCACCAGCAGCTGGACCAGGCCCGCCCCGACCACGCAGACGAAGTAATACTGCAAGAACCGGCGCGACCCCCACTGCTGCTCCAGCGGCGTGCCGAACATCCACAGCCCGAACATATTGAACAGCAGGTGCATCATCCCGCCGTGCAGAAACGCGTAACTGACCAGCTGCCAGAGACCGAACTCGGGTACCCGGGTCAGCCCGAACGGGGTCATGACCTCGCCCGGCGAGCCCAGCGGCCACAGCGCGAACCAGCGCAACAGCAACGGATCGAAGCTCAGTTGCAGGAAAAAGACCAGCACATTGAGCAGCAGCAGGACCTGGACGTAAGGGGTCATCGGCATGGCACGGTTACCATCAGAGATTGTCCTGATTGATCCGCACATCGCCCGCCGCCCCGAACCTGGACCGGGTCGCCGAGCGATCGATGACAAAACCGCGATAGCACAGCATCTGCCGCTCGTCGCAGGTTATCGGCAGTGGCTCGACGCTGGCGCAGGCCGCCAGCATCGCGATCAGAACAAGACCGACCAGGCCGCGCGGCAGGACGTTTCGGATTTTCATACGGGGATATTCATACCCTGTGTTTATCGCATGGAGGTGGGTTAGGGATTCTCTCCCGCCCGGCCCGGCATTACAAGCCGGTGGATGACGTTGGCGGAACGATGCTGTAGCCTGCACCCGAAATCATTCCACTGGCGGGAGAACCCATCGATGAGTATTCAGACCATCGGCGTCATCGGCGCCGGCACCATGGGCAACGGCATCGCCCAGACGGCGGCCGTCGCCGGATATCACGTCATCATGCGCGACATGTCGAGCGAACTGGTGCAGCGCGGCCTCCAGGCCATAGAGAAAAGCCTCGACCGCCTGCTGGCCAAGGACAAGATCTCCGCCGAGGACAAGGCCCATGCCCTGGGTCGGGTACAAGGCGTGGCCGAACTGGCGCCGCTGGCGCAAGCCGATCTGGTGATCGAGGCGGCGACCGAGAATGTCGAGATCAAGCTCCAGGTGTTCAGGGAATTGAACGAACTCTGCAAACCCGAGGCGATCCTGGCCTCCAATACCTCCTCGCTGTCGCTGACCCGGATCGCCGCCGCCAGCGGCCGTCCCGACAAGGTGGTCGGCATGCACTTCTTCAACCCGGTGCCGCTGATGAAGCTGGTCGAGATCATCCGCGCCTTGCAAACCTCGGACCAGACCTACCGCATGGTCGAGGAACTGACCCGCGCGCTGGGCAAGGAACCGGTCAGCGTCAAGGACAGCCCCGGCTTCGTGGTCAACCGCATGCTGGTGCCGATGATCAACGAAGCGATCTACGCCTATGCCGAGGGACTGGCCACCGCCGAACAGATCGACACCGCCATGAAGCTGGGCGCCAACCACCCGATCGGTCCGCTGGCTCTGGCCGACATGATCGGTCTGGACGTCTGCCTGTGGGTGATGGAAGTCCTGCAACGCGAGTTCGGCGATCCCAAATACCGGCCCTGCCCGCTGCTGAAACAGATGGTCGATGCCGGATATCTGGGCCGCAAATCCGGCCGCGGCTTCCACGATTACGGCGCATGAAGGTCTGGCGGATCGATGGCCTCGATTACGACACGCTCGCCCGCCGTTCCCGGTACATCACGTACAGCCCGCCGGCGGTGATCAGCGCCATGCCGAGCACCGCCCAGCGATCCGGCAGGTCGGCGAACAGTAGCCAGCCCAGCAGCACGGCCCAGACCAGGCTGCTGTAGACAAAGGGCTGCAACAGCGAGGCCGGCGCCCAACCCAGGGCGACGATCATGGCGTAGTGGGCGCCGCTGTTCAGCAAGCCGAGCAGGACCAGCCACAGCCAGTCCACCGGGGTCGGACTCACCCACTGCCAGGGCGCGACCACGGTGAACGCCGCCAGCACCACCACGGCGGTGTACAGCAAGGTGGTCTCGGAACCGTCGTGGCGGCTGACGATGCGCACCTGGATCTGATACACACCCCACAACACCGCCCCCAGCACAGGCAGCAGCATGGTCCAGTCGAACAGGGCGCTGCCGGGACGGACGATCAGCAACACCCCGGC
The DNA here is from genome assembly GCA_964390235.1 of uncultured Candidatus Competibacteraceae bacterium. Taxonomy (GTDB): domain Bacteria; phylum Pseudomonadota; class Gammaproteobacteria; order Competibacterales; family Competibacteraceae; genus CAYMHN01. The sequence continues at coordinate 48 of CAYMHN010000217.1, read as the reverse complement.
GAATCCGATCAGCACCCCGGACCAGCGGTGCCAACCGACCCGCTCCCC
>CAYMHN010000216.1:5923-6420 GCA_964390235.1 uncultured Candidatus Competibacteraceae bacterium | reverse complement strand
TAGGGTCCGGCCGCAGCACAGAGGGCGCCGCTGGCCATCGGCCGGACGCGGCAGATGGACTCGGTAGCCGGCCGCGCTCAGCACCTGGAGCGCGGCGTGCAGGTTCTCGGGTTCGAAATAGCGGTTGAAGGTATCCGCCAGCAGCACGACCTCGGGGCCACTCTCGGGGCCGGCGGTGGTGATGTCCGGATCGAAGCGGTCGCGCCGCCATGCCGGTAGCCGCCGTTTCGCGCTGAAGCCGGTCACCGGCTCCAGCAAGCGGGCCAGGCCGGGCAGGGTGTTGCGCAGATTGGCCAGCGGCGCCAGCCGGGCCAGCCAGGGCGCGTAGTGGGGCAGCTGGCCGACCAGCCGGTCGCGCAGCGTCAAGCCATGCTTCCGGACATAGTGATGCTGGAACTCCAGCTTCATCCTGGCCATGGCCTGCGGGCTGAAAAAGACGTGGTTTCCGCCGGCGCCCGCCACAGGAGAAGAGGCCAATCCCGATTGACCAGAGAAGG
>CAYMHN010000216.1:0-5913 GCA_964390235.1 uncultured Candidatus Competibacteraceae bacterium | reverse complement strand
GACATTCGCGCTTGCAGCCCTTGCAGCCCACGCACAGGCTGAGCGTGTCCTTCATCGCTTCCGAGGTGAAGGCGTCCGGGCCGAGCTGGCCGGACAGGGCCAGGCGCAAGGTGTTGGCCCGTCCCCGGGTCAGGTGCTGCTCGTCGCGGGTGACGCGATACGAGGGGCACATCACGTTGGCGTCGAACTTGCGGCAGGCGCCGTTGTTGTTGCACATCTCCACCGCGCCGCCGAAGCCACCCCAGGCCGACCAGTCGAACGCCGGTTGCAGCGGCATCACCCGATAACCCGGCGGGTAGCGGAACAGCGAGCGGTCGTCCATTTTCGGCGCCCGCACGATCTTGCCAGGATTGAATAGCCCCCGCGGGTCGAAACGGTCCTTGACCTCGGCGAAATTCTCGACCATGCGGGTGCCGAACATCGGTTCGTGGAACTCGGAGCGCACAATGCCATCGCCATGCTCGCCGGAATGCGAGCCCTGGTACTCGCGCACCATCTCGAAAGCTTCCTCGGCGATGGCGCGCAGTTTTCTCACGTCCTCGTCCAGCTTGAGGTTCAGGACCGGGCGCACGTGCAGGGTGCCGACCGAGGCATGGGCGTACCAGGTACCATTGGTGCCGTACTTGTGGAAGATCCTGGTTAGCCGGTCGGTGTACTCGGCCAGGTCGGTGAGTTCGACCGCGCAGTCCTCGATGAAGGACACCGGCTTGCCCTCGGATTTCATCGACATGACGATGTTCAGCCCGGACTTGCGGATCTCCCAGACCGCTTTCTGGAACACCGGATCGATGGCTTCGACCACCCCACCGGGGAAACCCAACTCGGCCATCAGCTCGACTAGCTGGCGCAGTTTGCGCAACTGCACATCGCGCTCGTCACCGGCGAACTCGACCAGCAGCAAGGCGTCGGGTTCGCCCTGGATGAAGCGGGCCAGGGTGTCGCGAAACATCGGAATCTCGCGGGCCAGCTCCATGATGGTCCGATCGACCAGTTCTACGGCCTGCGGTTGCAGTGCCACGATGTGCCGGGTCGAGTCCATGGCCTGGTAGAAGGTCTGGAAGTGGCAGATGCCCAGCACCTTGTGGCGAGGAATCGGGCTCAGTTTCAGATCGAGGCGCCGCGAGAAGGCCAGCGTGCCTTCCGAGCCGACCAGCAGATGGGAGAGGTTCAGCGTGTCGCGGCCGTTGGGCACCAGGGCGTCGATATTGTAGCCGCCGACCCGGCGCATCAGCTTGGGAAAACGGCGGGCGATCTCCTCGGCCTCGCGCCGCCCCAGCGCGATCAGATCCCGGAACAGGTCGTTGATCGCGGAGGGGCTGTTGACGCCGTCCAAATCGGGCCGTACCTCGCCGAACCGTGCCTCGGACCCGTCCGCCAGCCAGGCGTCGATGGCCAGCACATTGTCGCGCATGGTGCCGTATTCGATGGAGCGCGCCCCGCAGGAGTTGTTGCCGGCCATGCCGCCGATGGTGGCTTGGCTGCCGGTGGAGACATCGACCGGGAACCACAGGCCGTGCGGCTTGAGCCAGGCGTTCAAGTGATCCAGCACGATGCCCGGCTGGACCGTCACCCGCCGCGTTTCGGCGTCGAAATCGAGCACCTGATGCAGGTGCTTGCCGAGGTCGATGACCAGCGCCTGGTTGACCGTCTGGCCGCATTGCGAGGTGCCACCGCCGCGTGGCAGTACCGGAATACCCTCGGTGCGGGCGATGGCCAGGGCGGCGGCGATGTCGTCATCGGTCTCGGGCACCACCACGCCCAGCGGCATCATCTGGTAGATCGAGGCATCGGTGCTGTAGCGTCCGCGCGAGAAAGCGTCGAACAGCACTTCCCCTCGAATGGCCTGCCGGAGTCGGTCGGCGAGTGCGGTGCTCATGATGATTCGGCTCGGTGGTCTGGCTGGACAGGGTTGAATTTTGCATGCATTATACATAAAAAGCCGATCAAATACTCTCAACCAAAGGGCTCACGCCATGCCGTATCACGCCGGCCGCCATTTCCTGCAGATTCCCGGCCCGACCAATGTGCCGGACCGCGTCCTGCGGGCCATCGATCACCCCACCATCGATCATCGCGGCCCGGGTTTCGGCGAACTCGGCCGCGAGGTGCTGGCCGGCCTCAAGGCGGTGTTCAAGACCGAACAGCCGGTGATCATCTACCCGGCCTCCGGCACCGGGGCCTGGGAAGCCGCCCTGGTCAACACGCTGTCGCCCGGCGACCGGGTGTTGATGTACGAGACCGGCCATTTCGCCACCCTGTGGAAGAAACTGGCCGAACGCCTGGGTCTGGTGCCCGAATTCATCAGCGGCGACTGGCGCCACGGGGTCGATCCGGAGGCCATCGAAGCGCTGCTGAGCGAGGATCGCGAGCACGCGATCAAGGCGGTCTGCTGCGTGCACAACGAGACCTCGACCGGGGTTGCCTCGCGCATCGGCGAGGTGCGCCAGGCCATGGACCGGGCCGGCCATCCGGCCTTGCTGATGGTCGATACCATCTCCTCGCTGGGGTCCATCGACTATCGGCATGACGAGTGGGGCGTGGACGTTACTGTGGCCGGTTCGCAGAAAGGCCTGATGCTGCCGCCGGGGCTGAGCTTCAACGCGGTGTCGGAAAAGGCGCTCGGGGTTTCGCGGTCTGCGGGACTGCCCCGTTCCTACTGGGCCTGGGACGAGATGCTGGGGCCGAACCAGAACGGCTATTTCCCCTATACCCCGGCCACCAATCTGCTCTATGGCCTGCGCGAGGCGCTCAGAATGCTGGTCGAGGAAGAGGGGCTGGAAGCGGTATTCGCCCGGCACGACCGGCACGCCGAGGCTACCCGCCGCGCCGTGCAAGCCTGGGGACTGGAGGTGCTGGCCCTGGACCCACGGGAATACAGCTCCTCGCTGACCGCCGTGCTGATGCCCGAGGGGCATGACGCCGACGGCTTGCGCAAGGTGATCCTGGAGCGCTTCGACATGTCGCTGGGTGCGGGCTTGAGCAAGCTGGCCGGCAAGGTGTTCCGGATCGGCCACCTGGGCGATTTCAACGATCTCACCCTGATGGGTACCCTGGCCGGCGTGGAGATGGGTTTGCGACTGGCGGGTGTGCCACATCGCAAGGGTGGGGTGCAGGCGGCCATGGACCATCTGTCCGATGCGCATGGTACCAAGCTGTCTGTTGTTGCATAGTTGTATCCGGGTCGGTCGCATGGCGGCCCGGCTGATTGTCGATACTAATTGTCCATGCCAACAGGAGGATACCCGATGAAGTTGATCCACACGCTATGCGCCGCCGTCGCGGCCCTGTCCCTGAGCACCGCGGCCCTGGCCCAGGGGATCGAACTCAAGTTCGGTCACGTCGGCGCGCCCGGTTCGCTGTTCGATATCTCCGCCAACGAATTCGCCCGGCTGGCCAACGAACGCTTGGAGGGCAAAGCCAGGGTGGAGGTCTTCGGTTCCAGTCAGCTGGGCAGCGATACCGAACTGCTGCAGAAGTTGCGCCTGGGTACCGTGGACTTCGCCTTGCCGTCCACCGTGATGTCCAGCGTCACCGACGAGTTCGGTCTGTTCGAAATGCCCTATCTGGTGCGGGACCGCGAGCACATGAAGCGGATCGAGGAAGAGGTGCTATGGCCTACCCTGGCGCCGGCCGCGGAGGCGCGCGGCTACCAGATCATCGCCGTCTGGGAGAACGGTTTCCGCCAGGTTACCAATAGCGTGCGGCCGATCAATGTGCCCGAGGACATGCAGGGCATCAAGCTGCGCACCCCCAGCGGCGTGTGGCGGGTCAAGATGTTCCAGGCCTACGGCGCCAGCCCGACGCCGATGTCGCTGTCCGAGGTGTTCACCGCCTTGCAGACCGGCACCATAGACGGCCAGGAAAATCCCTACGCCCAGATCTACAGCTCGCGCTTTCACGAAGTCCAGGAATACCTGTCGATCACCAATCATGTCTACACCCCGGCCTATGTGACCGTGGGTGCCCAGCGCTGGGCCAGACTGCCGGAAGACGTGCGCACGGTGCTGGAAGAGGCAGCTCGCGAGGTTCAGGACTTCGTCTACGCCGAAGCCGCGCGCCTGGACAACGAATTGCTGGAGCGGGTCAGGGACAGCGGGACCAAGATCAACGAGGCCGATATGCAGGCCTTCAGCGATGCCAGCACCGCGATCTATCAGGAATTCGGCGATACCGTCGAAGGTGGCGCCGATCTCGTCGCGCGGGTGCGGGCGCTGGTCGCCCAGTAGTCGCTGCGTGATACCCTTCGATGAGCAGCGGGCCGGAGCGATCCGGCCCGCTCGGGCGATAGTCGTGCGATGAAACCGTTCGCCATTCTGCGTAACGTTTTCGAGCGCTTGCTCGAATGGATCGTGATCCTGATTCTGGTCTCCCTGGTGGTCGTGGTCATCATGGGGGTCAGCTATCGCAAGGCCGGGGCGGCCCTGGTCTGGTATGACGAGATCGCCTCCATCATGCTGGCCTGGCTGACCTATTATGGCGCCGCCCTGGCCGCTTTGAAGCGCGCCCATATCGGCTTCTCCGGGGTGCTGGACGCCACGCCGCTGCCCTGGCGGCTGGGGCTGCTGGCCATCGGCGAGGTGCTGATCATCACGTTCTTCTCGGTGCTGGCCTATATGGGCTGGTATGTACTGACCATACTGGTCGGCGATACCCTGGTCAGCGTGCCGATTCCGGTGCAGGTCACCCAGTCGGTGATTCCGATCGGGGCGGTGCTGTTCATCATCGCCCAACTGCTCAGCCTGCCCGAAACCTGGCGGCGCGCTCGCGCCGGGGCGACCCTGGATACCGAGGTCGCCCACGCCACCGAGGGTGCCAAGCCATGACCCTGCTGCTGATGCTGGTGGTTCTGCTGGCGCTGATCCTGATCAACGTGCCCATCGCCATCGGCCTGGGTCTGGTCGGCCTGGGGGCCATGCTGCTCAGCCATGGCAGCTATATCCTGCCCAATCTGGCCCTGGTCATGTTCGAGGGGGCGACCAAGTTCCCCCTGTTGGCCATCCCGCTGTTCATCCTGGCCGGCGCCATCATGAATTCCAGCGGCATCTCGCGCCGCCTGATCGCCTTCGCCTCGGCCTTGCTGGGGTTCATCAAGGGCGGGCTGGCCATGGTCAACATCGGCACCTCGCTGTTCTTCGCCGAGATTTCCGGCTCGGCGGTGGCCGATGTGGCGGCGCTGGGTTCCATCCTGATGCCGGCGATGAAGAAGAAGGGTTATCCGGCTCCGTTCACCGCGGCCATCACCTCGTCCTCGGCTTCCCTGGCGATCATCATTCCTCCCTCGATCCCGATGATTCTGTATGCCGTCATGGCCGACACCTCGGTGGTCCAGCTATTCGTGGCCGGCATCGTGCCCGGCGTCCTCGGCGGATTGATGATGATGGTGCTGGCCTACTGGTTCGCCGTGCGCTACAACTACCCGGTCGAGGAGATCTTCCAGCTGAGCCGGCTGTGGATCACCTTCAAGGAAGCCGCCTGGGCGTTTCTGCTGCCCATCATCATTCTGGGCGGCATCTTCGGCGGCTTGGTGACGGCGACCGAGGGCGCCGGGCTGGCGGTGGTCGCCGCGCTGTTCATCGGCGGCGTGATCTACCGCGAGTTCGACTGGAGGCACCTGTACCACTCGATGGTCGAGGGCGGAGTACAGACCGCCGTGGTGATGCTGCTGGTCGCCGCCTCGGCCCTGGTCGGGGTGTATCTGACCGAGGTGCGGCTGCCGCAGCAGCTGGCCCAGAGCATCATCGAGATCACCGAAAATCCCTACGCGGTGCTGGCCCTGCTGAATATCTTCCTGCTGGTGATCGGCATGTTTCTGCACTCGGCCGCCGCCATCATCCTGGTGGTGCCGGTGGTGATGCCGCTGATCCACCAGATCGGCATCGACCCGGTGCACTTCGGGATCATCGTCACCCTGAA
>CAYMHN010000215.1:0-6467 GCA_964390235.1 uncultured Candidatus Competibacteraceae bacterium | reverse complement strand
GCGCCTGCGCCGCGAGCAGGGCCTGACCGTGGTCCTGGTCAGCCACCACCCGGACGACGCGCGACGCATCGCCGGGCGCAGCGCGTTCCTGCACGAGGGGCGGATCCTGGCGGTGGAACCCACCATGCAACTGCTGGACCGATCCGAGCTGCCCGAATTGCGGGCTTATCTGGGTGAGGTCGGGGTCGGCTGAGGCAAGATTTCGGTGCACGGTGTGCACCCTACCGGTCTGAGCTGGCATTTGAAGGCAATGCAGGCCAATGCTAGCATTCCGACGGGCCATACCTGCCGGAGCATGCACCATATCAGCCGATTCCCCGATTCACCGCCCAGACGGCCGCTTCCACCCGCGAGCGCAGCTTCAGCTTCTTCAGCAGATTCTTCACATGCACCTTGATCGTGCCCTCGGCGATGCCCAACTCGCGGGCGATCATCTTGTTGCTGAAGCCGTGGACGATGAACTGGAGGATGTCCTGCTCGCGGGCAGTGAGTTCGACCCGGTCCCGCTCGGCGGCGGAATCGGGACGGCCCAGCGCCCGGGCCAGCACCGGCATCAGTTCCTCGCTGATGACCAGTTTCCCCGCCGCCGCCTGGTGCAGGCAGGCCATGAGGTCCTCGGGCTCCATGTCCTTGAGCAGATAGCCATCGGCCCCGGCGCGCAGCGCGGCGACGACATCTTCCTCGCTGTCGGACACGGTCAGCACCACGACCCGCGCCCGCACCCCGGCCTCGCGCAAGGCGGTCAGTATCTCCACGCCCTGCATGCCGGCCATGTTGAGATCCAGCAGGATCAGATCCGGCCGGTGCTGCCGGGCCAGGGCCAGGGCCTGTTCGCCGCTGCCAGCCTCGCCCACCGCGACGAAGCGCTGTTCCAGCTCCAGCAGCTGCAACACCCCCTTGCGCAGCAGCGGGTGATCGTCGACCAGCAGGATGCGGACCGGACTCATGCCGCCGCGCTCCGTGGTGAGGCGGCGCGGCGCGGGAACCGGACCTGCACCCGGGTGCCGCCGGCCGGACGCCGTTCGATGCTGAGGGTGCCGCCCAGGCTTTCAGTGCGTTCCTGCATGATCCGGGTCCCGAAATGATGGGCTTTCTCGAACCGCTGTGGCAGACCGATGCCATTGTCGTCCACGGTCAGTAGCAGTTCCCCGGTGGCGGTTTCGGTCAGCACGACTTCCGCCTCGCTGGCCCGGGCATGGTGGACGATATTGGCCAGGGCCTCGCGGGCGATGTGCAGCAGGTGGATTTCGGCGTTGGCGTCCAGGGGAGCACCAATGCCGCGCACGTCGAGGCGAATGGCAATGTCGTCCCGTTTGCTGAATTCCGCGACCGTGGCTTCCAGGGCGGGTTCCAGGCCAGGTTCGTTGATCTTGAGGCGGAAGGCGACCAACAGTTCCCGCAAGTGCCGGTACGCCTCGCTGAGACCCTCGCGCAGCTCGGCCATCACCGGTTCCAGAGCGTCGTTGCCTGCTCCCCGCCGCCGCAGGGTCTGCATGCGACTGACCTGGATCTTCAGGTAAGCCAGCGACTGAGCCAGTGAATCATGGAGTTCCCGGGCGATCACGGCGCGTTCTTCCATCAGGGCCAGATGCCGCTTCTGCCGCAATTCACGGGCGCGCGCCAAGGCTGAAGCGATCTGACCGGCGACCGCTTCGGCCAGGCGCAACTTCCAGCGTTCCGGGACGGCGCCGTCCGGATATTGGATCAACAGCACACCGTAACCACAGTCCCGATCCGCGAGCGGGATGACGACCACTCCGGGCTCGATCATGCTGCGCTGGCATCCGCGGGAAAGTTGCAGACAGTTGCCGCACTCGGGCGCCGAGCAGAACCCGGGCGGTCCGGCGGGTGAACTGGAGTGGGAGCTATAGGCCCGGTGGGCTTCCGGCTGCGCCAGACAGAGGGTAACCGGATTGCCGCCGAGGATTGCCGCAAGGCGCTCCACGGTTCCCTGCAGGGCGGGGCCGTCCGTGCTGTCCGTCGCCATGGAACGGGCGGTGTCGAGCAGCAGCTTGAGCGCGTCGTTGCTGCGTTTCAGATTATGGGTCTTGTTCTCGACCCGGCGCTCCAGGTTGGCGTACAGTGCGCATATTACGGCAAGCGTCAGAAAAATGGCGACACCCTGGATCAGACGCAGCAGCCGGATGCGGGTCTCGGCTTGTTGCTGCATGCCGGCGACCAAGGTATCCAGGTCGGCCACGAAATCCTCCACCGTTCCGGCCAGCTTGTCCCCACCCTGCGCCAGCAGCGGCCGCAGCCGCGTTGTCCACTGCCGTCGGATAGCCTCGTAGTGCTGGACCAGCGGGTGGTCGTAGCCGGGCAGCGCGTCATGAATGGTCGCACCGTTCAGAGTACGCTCGAAATACGCCATGGCCTGATCCAGGCGCTCGCCCTCGGACGCTTGCTGCACCAGACTGAGCATCCGGTAGGATTGCATGCGCAGGGACCCCGCCTGGTTGATGGCCGCCGCGTCGTCCTTGGCGGTTTGTGCGATCATCACCGACGCCACCATGGCGAACAAGGCCAGTCCCGTTATGGCCGCCAGGGCGATGCCGGTACGCGGCAACAGCGGTAGATGCCCGAGCCGCGCCGTTGGGCTACCTCCAAAGAACCCTGGCTCTCGATTCGCGCGCTCCACGACTCCTCCGATTACCGGAATCCTCATGTATTTCATAAGCTTGCCACTTCCCCAGGGACTACCTCCTTGGAGGTAGGAAGCTGATTTTAGTGAATAAACGGCCCTGGCCACTTTGATCTACATCAAAGTTTGGTGGGATTCGCGGCTGCATAATCAATTTTGAATCACGCTGCGAAGGCCAAAGTGAATATAAGACCCTCACCCGGCGACTCGTGCCTGCTCGACAATATCGCCCTGTTCACCGCACTGGAGGACGAACAGCGCCATCAGGTCTTGCGGCGGTCGCGGCGCCAACGGCTCCAGGAGGGCGAACTGCTGTTCTGTTTCGGCCAGCTGGCCGACCGCTTCTATCTGATCGTCAACGGCCAGATCAAGCTGTTCCGGGTCTCGGAAAACGGCAGCGAGAAGATCATCGATATCCTGGGTCCGAACCAGCTGGTCGCCGATGCGGTGATGTTCATGCCCAGCAAACGCTATCCGGTGAATGCCGCCGCCCTGGAGGAGAGCGAGATCTTCGGCTTCGATATGCTCCAGTTCCAGGCGCTGCTGAACACCTCCAGCAAACTCTGCATGAGCATGCTGGGCAATCTGGGTCAGCAGGTGCTGGAACTGCTCGACGAGATCGAGCGCCTCACCCTGCAAAGCGCTACGCTGCGGCTGATCCATTTCCTGCTCGAACGCATACCGGATCGCCGCGCCGCCACGGCAGTGATCACCCTGCCCGCCCCCAAGCACTGCATCGCCGCGCGACTGTCGATCACACCGGAAACCTTTTCCCGCATCCTGCACGGCCTGGAGCATGACGGCCTGATACTCATCGACGGACTGAGCATCGCCATACCCGAACTGGAGAAACTGCGCGGCTACCACCGCCAGCTGCCGGCGGCTCGATGACCGAGGTTAGCCCGCAGATCGTCGATAGCTGAACCTGCTTACCGTTTTTGGAGCGCACTCTCCCGCCAGGCTTCGCGCTCCAGCGCCAGCAAGGCCGACTCGTCCAGCCAGGTTCCGGTCGCCGCATCGCCGCCGCACAGCACCCGGGCCGCCTGGCATGCCCGATGGTACGCTGGTCCGTCCAGTTCTCCCACGGCGAACTCGGCATCCAGTCGCTGGCGAACTTCGGCCAGAACGCCGCTGCCGCCGACCGCCAGACGGGCACCCGCGGTACGATAACCGCTATCGGCCAGGGCTTGGGCCTGGCTGCGGGCCACGAACAGCAGTTCTCGAGGGTTGGGCACGATGGGATCGGCCGGCCGCAGCAGGGCCAGGGTGGCGGCCTCCAGGGCGCTGCCGCTGACCGTGGCCTGACCGATCAGGCGGGCGTAACGCAGAATCAGCGCCCCGCCCTCGACCCCGTTGAGCAATTGGGCGATGCGCCGGGCCATGGCCAGACAGCCGCCGGCGCAAGGCAGTCCGCCGCGTAAGGGATCGACCGGCCCCAGATAGCTTTCCAGAACGGCCACGATACGGTCGCAGTGCTGGGCCAGCTCGAAACCGAAACCCGCCAGACGTCCCTGGATCGCCGCGACCACCGGTACCGGCAGATGGCGCAAGCCCAGCATGATCTGCTGGATCTTGTCGATCCGTGCCTCGCTCAGGCCGTCCAGCAATGACACCGGCTGATCCGGCCAGGTCTGGCTCTGCCAGAGCACCAGGGCCTGAAACCGGCCATGGGTGACTCCGAGCGCTTCCCACAACGCGTCCAGCGTAGGCTCATCGAAACTGGCGGGGGTCGCCGGCAGATCGAGCACGGCGATATCGTCACCCGCGTGCCACAGCCGCAGATGGTCGGTGGTGAACACCGTACAGACCTCCCGCAACGGCGTCAGGCCCAGTGGCGGCGGCGGCGTCAGCCAGCGGCGATAGACCGGCAGCGTCGGCGGGGGCTGATACTTGCCGCTGCCGGGGCTGTAGGCGCCGCGTTCTCCATAGACGCCGCGAACCCGGAATACCCAGTCGGGCAGCGGGACATTCACCAGCGTCTCCCCGGCGGCGATCACCTGCCGAAGGCCATGAGCCGTGTCGCGCCAGCCCAGGGACTGCCACAGCTCCAATGGTCCCTCGGCCAGCCCGAAGCCCCAACGCATGGCCAGATCGATATCCCGGGCGCTGTCGGCCAGTGTCCCCAGCCAGACGGCACTGTAGTGCAGCAGATCGTGGAGCCAGGCGTGCAGGAACCGGGCCTCGGGCAGTTCGCTGTCCGCCAGTCGGTGCAGCAGACCGGGCTGATGGCGGTCCAGCAACGCGCATAGCTCGTCGGCCAACGCCGGTTCAGCCGGCCGCTCGATGGGCGGCAAGGGGTCGAAACCAATGCCGGCGCTGTCGCGAATACCGCGCCGGCCGCCGCCGAACAGCGGCTCCAGCCAGCCCGAGGGGGACAGTCGGGCCAGCCAGGGATCGTCCGGCAACGCCGCTCGGGCATGGTTCAGCGACTGGTTGAAGTGGTCCGGACCCAGCTCGTCGAGCGTGCCGAACAATGCCCGAGGCGGCATGCCCAGAGCGATTCGTAGCACCTGATCGACCGTATCGGGGGTCAGTTCACGGTCCGCGGCATGATGACAGACCAGCGCCGTCGCCACCAGGCCCAGCCGATTGGCGATGAACCAGGGGGTATCCTTGGCCCGCACCACGCCTTTTCCGAGCCGCTGCACCGCGAAGCTCTCCAGACGATCCAGCACCCGCTCGTCGGTCAGCGGTCCCGGTACCAGCTCGATCAGTTCGCAGTACCGTGGCGGCGGCAGAAACTGCATACCGCAGAACCGGGTCCGCAGGGATTCCGGTAGCGCCCGGGCCAGGCGCGAGATGCTCTGGCAGGCCGTGGCGCTGACGACAACCGAGCGCGCGGACAGGAACGGGGCGATCCGGGCGTACAAGCCCTGCTTGCAATCCAGGGATTCATGGACGGCCTCGATGACCAGATCGCATTGACCCAGTAGCCGCAGATCGTGCTGGTAGGTTGCCGGAACGATGCGCTGCAACTGGGCCGGCGCGGCCAGAGGCGGAGGCTGGAGCTGACTCATGCGGGCCAGGGACAGGCGCACCCCGGTATGGGGATCGGACGCATCCGAGGCCAGGTCGAACAGCCACACATCAAGGTCGGCATTGGCCAGATGGGCAGCGAGTCGGCTGCCGGTGAAACCGGCACCCAGTACAGCTATGCTGCGGAAATCCTCCCAATGCGCCATGGTCGTCTTGCCCGAGGAGATCGATAGCCGCCAGGGAACGCGATCCCCGACCAAGTCGGGTTCAGCGCTCGACTTTGCGCATTACCAGACCGGGGAAATCGCCGATCCGGTAATAAGGGTGTTGGTTCCGCAACTCGGCCAGGGCCTGATCGCGCTCATGCTCGCTAGCATACCACCGCGTTGATGACCAGTCGTCTCCCAGCAGATGAGCGGCCCGCATCGGATCACCCGCGGGCAGGTTCATGTGGATACCGTATCTTTTCTCGGTCGTGGCCATGTGACGGCTATCGCCGGATCGGGGAGTCGAACGGCATTATATCCGGACGGACACAAATTGTCGCATGGCCGCGGCGGGCGACGTACAATAGCGCCGGTTATCGGCAACTCGACGAGATGTGTAGCGATGGGTCGTATATGGTTATGTGGTGCCGCTCTCCTGCTGAGCGGTTGTCAAAGCGTCCATGAAACCTGGGACAGCACCAAGACCACCATGGGTGGCTGGTTCGAAAGCCCACCCGCGACCGAGACGACGTACGCGGCGCCGGCGCCGGCCGCCGCGACACCTGCCGCGGTCACCACCACCCATGGACTGACGCCGGTGCGCTCCACGGCCACCCTGGCCAGTTTCCAGAGTCCCGATCAGC
>CAYMHN010000214.1:1453-6473 GCA_964390235.1 uncultured Candidatus Competibacteraceae bacterium | reverse complement strand
CGGGTGAGCCGCGGCCGGTCGGCAGCATGCCCAGCGAACGCAGCACGGCCAGTACCCCGTGCACGCCGGCACGGATGGCGATCTCGTCGAAGCGCAGGGCCTCGCCCGCCTCGTAGACGATATAGGGTATGCCGCGCTCGTGGGCCACCTTGCGCAGCGAACCATCGATCAGCTTGTCGCTGCTGTCGAGAATCACCGGCGCCTCGAAGGCCTCGGCCATAGCCCGGATCGCCGGCACCGCCAGATTGGCCCGGACCTGGGGCAGATTGTCCCGATGGACGGCGGCGGTATGCAGATCGATGCCGAAATCGGCCTTGCTGAACACTTCATCGAGAAACAGGCTGGCCAGCCGCGAGGCCAGGGAGCCCTTGTCGGAACCCGGAAACGAGCGATTCAGGTCGCGCCGGTCAGGCAGGTAGCGCGAGTGGCTGAGAAAACCCAGCACATTGACCACGGGCACCGCGATCAGGGTGCCGCGCAAGCGATGCAGCAAGGGCATGGACAGCAAGCGGCGGATGATCTCCACACCATTGATCTCGTCGCCATGCAGGGCGGCGCTGACCAGCAGCGTCGCTCCGGGGCGGCGCCCACGGACGACTCTTACCGGCATGTGCATGGGCGTATGGGTAAACAGGCTGGGCAGCGGGATCTCCAGGGTGGTTTCCCGACCCGGGGCGATACGGGTACCTCCAATGATCAGTTCGCTCATGGACTCAACCCTGGCCGCGGGTCTTGGTCTGCCCCGGTCGGGCGTGCTTGGCGATGAAATCGATCACCTGCCCAGCGATGTCCTTGCCGGTGGCCTTTTCGATTCCCTCCAGACCGGGCGAGGAATTGACTTCCATGACCACCGGGCCGTGATTGGAGCGCAGGATATCCACCCCGGCGACGTTCAGGCCCATGATCCGGGCCGAACGCACGGCGGTGGAACGCTCCTCGGGAGTGATCCGGACAGCCTTGGCGGTACCACCGCGATGCAGATTGGAACGAAACTCTCCTTCGCGGGCCTGGCGCATCATCGCCGCCACTACCTTCTCGCCGATCACGAAGCAGCGGATATCGGCTCCCTTGGCCTCGGCGATGAACTCCTGGACCAGCAGATGGGCGTCCAGCTTGCGGAACGAGTCGATCACGCTGACCGCAGCCTGGTGGGTATCGGCCAGCACCACGCCCTTGCCCTGGGTGCCCTCCAGCAGCTTGATCACCAGCGGCGCGCCGCCGGCGATCTTGATCAGATCCTCGGTGTCGTCCGGCGAGTGGGCGAAGCCGGTCACCGGCAGGCCGATACCCTTGCGCGCCAGCAGTTGCAGGGAGCGCAGCTTGTCGCGCGAGCGGCTGATGGCCACCGACTCGTTGAGCGTGAACACCCCCATCATCTCGAACTGACGCAGCACGGCCGTGCCGTAGAAGGTGATGGACGCCCCGATGCGGGGGATGACCGCATCGAAAACCTCCAGCCTGGCCCCCCGATAATGGACCTCGGGCTTGTGCGAGGTGATGTTCATGTAGCAGCGCAAGGGATCCACCACCTGGGCTTCCCAGCCACGCAACGCGATCGCCTCGACCAGCCGGCGGGTGGAGTAGAGGGTTGGCCCGCGGGAGAGTATCGCGATTTTCATGGAGTATCCTGTTGGACTGGCCGAGGCCAGTGGCGATAACAATGGCGCAATCGGCGTCCGTGGCAATAGGACAGATGAGGGTCCACCAGCAATCCGCTCATCGCGGTGCGCCCCAGCAGCATACGGAACAGCATGTCCTCGCGGTTAGTCAAGGTCAGTTCTATGGGCCAGAGGCGTTCACCCAGCCGCAGCGGCGTGCGAATCACGTAGCGCTGCTCACTGTGACCGCCGGAATCGCGCACCATGCGCTGATCGATTACCTCGGCGGTGCAGGCGATGGTGATCTCGGGACGCCTGCGCACGGGATGCAAAGTGAAGCCGATCCACGCCCGTCCCTGCCGTTCGAAGGTCAGCAGATCGACCACATGCAGCGCCGAGGTGCGGGCGCCGGTGTCGATCTTGGCCTTGACGGCGGGAATGCCGAGCGACGGCAAGGCCAGCCACTCTCGCCAGCCGATGATGGTGCGACCATCCATACCCTCTCCCCCAGCCCTGTCCGACCGATAGTATAGCCGGCTCAGGCCGCGGTCAGCTCGCGCCAACGCTGCTCCAGCCGCTTGACCGACACCGGCTGGGCGGTCTTCAACTCCTGGGCGAACTGGGACACCCGCAACTCCTCGATCAGCCAGCGAAACCCGACGAGTTCGGGGTCGGCTTCGAGCCGCCCGGCGGCATGGTCCCACACCCGCTGCTGGTAGGCCCGCCACAGGGGCTCGATCAGGGTCCGGCGCTGGCGGTCCTTGTCCGGTGCATAGCGCAGTTTGTCCAGTCGTAGTTCGATCGCCCGCAGATAACGTGGCAGATGGCCCAGCCAGGGCGGTGGCGTCCGGCCGATGAAACCCGGACACACCAGGCTGACCAGCTGTTCGCGAATATCCTCCGCGGCCTCCTGCCAGCTCAGCGGCAGCTCGCCCTGCAACCGGCCGGCAATGCGATGGTGGACTGCCAGGATCTCGGACACCCTGCCGGTCAGCTCATGGGCAGCGTCGATCAGTCCGACACGCCCCCGCTCCAGGCAGCGAC
This sequence comes from uncultured Candidatus Competibacteraceae bacterium, assembly GCA_964390235.1. Lineage (GTDB taxonomy): Bacteria > Pseudomonadota > Gammaproteobacteria > Competibacterales > Competibacteraceae > CAYMHN01. The sequence goes on along the minus strand of CAYMHN010000214.1, from coordinate 3,831 downwards.
GGAATTCGACCTCATCGCGCGGCACCACGCCATCCTCGAAACAGGCTTGCTCCACGGCGGCGCCGAACAAATCATCCAGCAATTCAGCCTGACTGCCAATCCCCAGGTAATGCAAGCTCATGGTCTGCAAACCGGGCAAATGGCGTTGCAGATAGCGCAGCTTGTCACGCAGCTTGCGTTCCAGCAAGCGGCGTACGCCCCGGCGGTGTTCCCGTGCCGCTCGCGCCGGGGTATCCAGCAGCCGCAGCGCCAGCCCGCTCTGCTCCGCCACCAGCGCCGGATACCCCTTGAGCCGCACCCCCGCCTGCTCGAACGTGATCTGCTCGGGCAAGTCACCGAAATCCCAGTCACTGACCGCGGTGCGCTCCAGTTCCCGCGGTTCGCCGCGATCCGCGAAGGCCGCCCCCGCCTGGTCGCGCAGCTCATTCCGCAGTACCGCCAGATCCCGTCCGACGGCGATTACCGCACCCTGCCCGTCCACCACGCGGATGCGCAGACTCAGATGGGCTGGCAGGGTATCGGGCCGCCAGGCCGAAGGCGGGATCTCGATCCCGGTCATGGCGGTCAGCTTTCGGGTCATGGCCTCGGTCAAGGCCACGGGTCCGGGGCGCAAGGCTTCGCTCAGGGCTCGGACATAGTCGGGAACCGGCACGAAATGCTTGCGCAAGGTTTTGGGCAAGGACTTCAACAAGGCCACCATGCGCTCCGGCAACAGCCCGGGCACCAGCCACTCCAGTCGACGCGGATCGATCTGGTTGAGTGCCGCCAGCGGGACGGTCATGGTCACGCCGTCGTCCCCGGCCGCTGGATCGAAGCGATACATCAGCGGCAGCTCCAGGCCGTCGAGCCGCAACCGATCGGGGAACTGCTCGCTGGTATCGGCATCCGTCGGCCGGGACAACAGATCCTCGCGGGTCAGATACAGCAGCCGGGGCTGGTCGCGTTCCGCCCGCCGACGCCAGCGCTCGAAACCCGCGCCGTCGTGGACATCGACCGGTATCCGGGCCTCGTAGAACCGGTACAGGGTCTCCTCATCGACCATCAGGTCGCGGCGCCGGGTTCTAACCTCCAGTTCGTGAATATCCTCGATCAGGGCACGATTATGCGCAAAACAAGCAGCATCGGTACGGAACTCTCCGTTGACCAGCGCTTCGCGTATGAAGATCTGACGGGCGATCGGCGGGTCGATGGCTCCATAGCTGACCTTGCGGCCGCTGACCAGCGGCAGGCCGTATAATGTGACCTGTTCCAGCGCCACCACGCGAGCCGGGCGTGCCTCCCAGCGGGGGCCGGTATAGCTGCGCCGGACCAGATGCGGGGCCAGCGCCTCGATCCAGCCCGGGTCTATCCCCGCCACGGTGCGGGCGTAGAGTCGGCTGGTTTCGACCAGTTCGGCGGCCATCAACCACTTGGGCCCCTTGCGGAACAATCCGGAGCCGGGGAAAATCCAGAACTTGCGGCCCAGGGCGCCACGCCAGGTCCGATCCTGACGGTCCGCCGCGCGGTGGTGCAATCCGACCTGCCCCAGCAGGCCGCTCAGCAGCGCACGGTGAATGGCGGCCCCCTCGGCCGGCTCGGCATTGGGCCGCAGGCCCATCTCGGTGACCCGGGCGTGCAGTTCCTGGTGCAGGTCATGCCATTCGCGCATCCGTACATAGGACAGGAACTCGTCGTGGCACAGCTGGCGCAGCTTGTTGCGCGACAGATGCCGGGCCTGTTCATGGTAGTAATTCCACAGATTCAGCAGCGCCAGGAAATCCGAACCCGGGTCGCGGAACCGCCGGTGCTTCTCATCGGCCGCCTGCTGGTGGTCCAGAGGTCGTTCGCGCGGATCCTGGATGGCCAGCGCGGCGGCGATGACCAGCACTTCCCGGAGACTGCCGAATTCGGCGGCCGCCAGCAGCATCCGGCCCAGCCGTGGGTCGACCGGCAACCGCGCCAGCCGGCGGCCGAGTTCGGTGATGCGGCGCTGCTCGTCGACCGCACCCAGTTCGAATAGCAGCTTGTAGCCATCGGTGATCTGGCGTCGCTCGGGAGGTTCGATGAACGGAAAATCCTCGATCTCCCCCAGGTTCAAGGCCGTCATCTGCAAGATGACCGCCGCCAGATTGGTTCGCAGAATCTCCGGCTCGGTGAACTCCGGCCGAGCCAGAAAGTCCTCCTCCGAATGCAAGCGGATGCACACCCCCGGCGCGACCCGTCCGCAACGCCCGGCGCGCTGCGCCGCCGACGCCTGCGATATCCTCTCGATCGGCAGTCGCTGCACCTTGGCCCGGGTGCTGTAACGGCTGATCCGTGCCGTTCCGGGATCGATCACATAGCGGATGCCGGGCACGGTGAGCGAGGTTTCGGCGACGTTGGTAGCCAGCACGATGCGC
>CAYMHN010000214.1:0-1426 GCA_964390235.1 uncultured Candidatus Competibacteraceae bacterium | reverse complement strand
GGCATACAGTGGCAGGATGTCGGTATCGCGCGGCTTGTGCTTGCGCAGCGCCTCGGTGGTGTCGCGGATCTCGCGCTCGCCGTTGAGAAAGACCAGGATGTCGCCGGGTCCACGACCCGTCGGCCGGTCGATACCGACCAGTTCATCGACCGCATCCAGAATCGCCCGTTCGCGATCCCGGTCCTGCTCGTCCTCGTCTTCGCTGATCAGCGGCCGATAGCGGATCTCGACCGGGTAACCCCGGCCGGACACCTCGATCACCGGAGCATCACCGAAATGCCTGGAGAAGCGCTCCGGGTCGATGGTGGCCGAGGTGATGATGACTTTCAGATCCGGCCGCCGTGGCAACAACCGTCGCAGGTAGCCGAGCAGGAAGTCGATATTCAGGCTGCGCTCATGGGCCTCATCGACGATGATGACTTGGTACTGGTCGAGCAGCCGATCGCTCCGGGTCTCGGCCAGCAGAATGCCGTCGGTCATCAGCTTGATCAGGCTATCCGGCCCGACCCGATCGCTGAACCGGACCTTGTAGCCGACCTGATCGCCGACCCGTCCATACAGTTCCTCCGCGATCCGCGCCGCCACTGAGCGCGCCGCGATCCGGCGCGGCTGGGTGTGGCCGATCAGCCCACGGGCACCCAGGCCCAGGGCCAGGCATAGCTTGGGTAGCTGGGTGGTCTTGCCGGAGCCGGTCTCACCGCAAATCACCACCACCTGGTGATCGCGAATCGCCATCAGGAGCCGTTCGTGGTGTTGATTGATCGGCAATCCCGGATCGAATTCGGGCACCGGCAGCCCCGAAGATCGCGCGCCGACGCTGGCAATGGACCGATCGATGGCCTCGCTCAGCGCCTGCAGATCGGACTGGATCAAGCGGTCGTCATGCGGTCGGCGTCGAAGCTCATGCAGCTGACGCCGCAAGCGCCCGCGGTCAGGGCCGAAGCAGTGCGACAGTCGCCTGATCAGCAGGGAAAGGGGTCGGGAACTCATGGTTGACGATTATAGATGAGCTTGGTCGATTGTGCGGATGCAACATCAATATCGCTTGCAGGCGCCCTGGATTTACCGTAGTGTTCAGACGCGGCTATATACCGCCCCTATTTGCCGACTTTCGATTGCTGCCGTATGTGGTCTGCCATAACTCGGGAGTTGCTCGATTCGGCGTTGTGTTGATTCTGTTGGTGAGGTTTGGATCGTAATGAGTATCGGTACCGTGAAGTGGTTTGACGAGTCCAAGGGCTTTGGTTTCATTGCCCCCGAGGACGGTGGCAAGGACGTTTTCGTACATTACAGCGCAATCGAAGGCAGTGGCTTCAAGACCCTGACCGAAGGTCAACGGGTAGAGTACGAAGCCAAGCCAGGACCCAAGGGCATGCAGGCATCCCGGGTGATGCCCGCCTGATCGGATAACAACAATAACGCAACA
>CAYMHN010000213.1:0-6473 GCA_964390235.1 uncultured Candidatus Competibacteraceae bacterium | reverse complement strand
CGGCGCGCGCCTGCTGTTCGGCTCGGACCGGCGCGTAAGCCCGCTCGCAGGCCTGGTCGAAGCGTTTCCACAGGGCTCGCGGTGCGCCGCCGGCCGTGCCGTCCATCTCCTTCCAGGCGGCGCGGGCCGCTCGCACTTGCTGGGCCAGTTCGGCAGCTGGCAGGATACTGTCGCTCAGGCGCTCGACGGTCTCGATCAGGGTTTCGCGGGAGCGGTTGGTGCCCCAGCGCCGCCAATCGCGCAGTTGCGCCAGGCGTGGCATGCAGGTCTGCAAGCGCTGACTGAGATCGGTCACCTGTCGGCGGCTCAGGCCGATATTCTCGGCAAGCTGGTGTTCGGCCTGCTGTTGCCGTTCGATGGCCGGCTGCAATTCGCCGGCGTCCAGGTGCTGCTCCAGCGCCGTCAGCGCGGCATCCAGTGCGGCCAATTCCTCCGCCTTGCGTTCGACTTGCAGGTTCAGCCGCTGATGCAGCTTGCCCCGGAGCTGTTCGAACCGGCTTTGCAGTTCACTCCGCAGGGTGGGGGATTCGGGTTGCGGCAGTTGTCGCCAGCGCCGGTCGAGATCGCTCAACTCGCTGTCCAGCACCTGACCGGAACGCTGCAGCAGTCGCTCGGCCTCGCCCAGCAGGGCCGCGCGTTTGCCAGCCTGCCGTCGGTCCTGTTCGAGCCCGCCAAGCTGTTGTTCGACCAGCTCTACCAGTTGATCGAACCGGCGCTGTTGACGACGGCTGTCCGGGTCGTCGGGTGGGGAGAGCTGTGTCCATGCGGCTTGCGTTTCCCGTAGGGACGTGACGGCGGTCGCGGGCTCGATGGCGGTCGCGGCCCGCAAGCCGCCGAGCAGCTCGTCCAGCTGCTGGCACAAGGTATTGCGGGTCGCGCGGGCGGCTGCGCTGGCCTTGAACTGTCGCGCGAACTCATCGCCGACCTGCTGGAATTGCTGGCGCTGCTCCAACGTGGCGTGCTCGGCCAGTGGTCGCCAGCGCTGCTCCAGTTGCACGAAACGCCGGGTATCGGGACCGGTTTCACCATCCCAGCGCAACGCCTCGAGAGCGGCGCAGAGCTGCTCCAGCTCGGCCTTGCGAGCCTGCTTGTCCGCCACCGCCTGATGGCGTTCACGCGCCAGGCGGCTGACATGCTTGTCACGGTTGCGGCTACGCCGGGCGATTTCATCCAGCAGTTTCGGATCCTGCACGCGCTCCAGGGCGGCGGCCCGGATCCGGGCGATCGGATCGTTGATGGCCAGGTCGGCGCACAAGGGCTCGTTGGCGAGCCGCTGCACGACCGCCAGGCGCAGTTCCGGCTCATTGGCATGGCGAGCCAGATGCTCGGCCAGACCAGCGGGCAGCGGGTCGCTCCGATCCAGCAATGCCAGCCGATCGGCCAGTGGCGGGGCATCGTCGAGCTGGCCGCTGAGCACCTTGCGGAATCTTGCCAGGGCATATTCGCGAACCCCGGCATCGGGGTCATCGAGGCTGAGACTATGCAGCAGATCCAGATCGGTGAACTGGGCCAGGGCAGCGCGCCGGGTTCCAGGGTCGCTGTGTTCCAGCATTTGCTGTCGGCGTGCCGGGTCGGCCGGCGAGGGCTGCGGCCGGTGACCGGTTTTGCCAAGCGGCCATCTGGGTTTGAAGAGTCGGCTGAAGATCATGATCGTCGAGTACGGCAGCTCGCTGGAGCAGGCTATGGGCCGGGTTATACTATCATTCCCACAGCCAGCCGACGGATGTCAATGCAAACCCACGATTTTGCCCGGTTTTTCGAGGAAATCTGCGCCTTCGACCGATATCTCGGCATGCATCTGACCGTCCACGGGCCCGGCAGGATCGCTTATCGGCTGACCGTGGACGAGCGGCATCTGAGCATGCCCGGCGCCTGCCATGGCGGGGTATTGGCGGCCATGATGGATGGCGTGCTGGGTTTGACCGCCTTGTCCAGGGTGTTCCCCGAGGGCAAGCTGTGTCAGACCGTGGAGTTCAAGATCAACTATCTGGCAGCGGTCGGTCCCGGCGTCACCCTGGAAGGTGATGGCCGGATCGATTTCGCCGGCAGCCGACTGCTGGTGACCACGGGCGATATCATCGACCATGCCGATCGGCGCCAGATCGCCAAGGGCATGGGTACGTTCTCGCTCTATCCCCTGGACAAGAAACCCGATCTGCTCGACTATCTGCCGGAAAGCGTGCGTACCCTGCGCGCCCTGGACAGCCCGTCCACGCCTTGATCGTGGTCGGGCCGGCTTTCGTCTACAGCAGGGCCAGCACGGCCTCGGCGCTGCTGTGTTCGAAGGTCTTGGGCGGGTCGATGTTCAGCGCGGTGACCACCCCGTCATCGACGATCATGGCATAACGCTGCGAGCGGATTCCCATGCCGGCGGCGCTGGCGTCCATTTCCAGGCCCAGAGCGCGGGTGAACTCGGCATTGCCGTCGGCGATCATCAGGATCTTGTCGCCGATCCCCTGATCCCGTCCCCAGGCATCCATCACGAAGGCGTCGTTGACCGAAAGGCAGAGAATGCTGTCCACGCCCTTGGCGTGCAGCGTGTCTTTCTGGGCCAGAAAGCCTGGCAGATGGCGCGCCGAGCAGGTCGGGGTAAAGGCGCCGGGCAGGGCGAACAGCACGACTTTCTTGCCGGCGAACAGGTCATCCGTGGTGACGGTACCGGGGCCGGTATCGGACATCGTCCGCAGGGTGGCCTGGGGCAGGCGTTGACCGGGTTGAATCGGCATGGCGTATCTCCGGTTGTTGGACAGCGGGTTGAAGGGGTTCGCCGGATCGGCGGCAAACAGCCTACAATGATCCGGCTCGGCAATGAACCGGGCAAACAATTATTATCACCCTCCGAACATTACTACCATCGCCATGACAGCATTTTTCAAATCCCACGCCAATATCGGCGTTTACGTCGATGCCGCCAACATCTCGCGCAACGGTGGCAGCCGCATGCAGTACGATGTCCTGCGCGAATTCGCTTGCCGCGATCACGCCGAGGCCCTGCGGCTTAATGTGTACCTGGCCTACGATGAGGATCGTGCCGACAGCAATCCGATCTATCGCGACAAGGCTCGCGCCTACCAATCGGCCTTGCGCGAATTGGGTTACAAGGTGATCGAGAAACGGGTGCGCTGGTTCGTCGACGAATCCGGCAACCGCTTCGGCAAGGCCAATGCGGATCTCGACATGGCGGTCGACGTGCTGCTGCAATCGGCCAATCTGGATCGCGTGCTGCTGGTAACCGGTGACGGCGACTTCGTCCAGGTGGTGCGCGCCCTGCAGAACAAGGGTTGTCGGGTCGAAGTGCTGGCCTTCGACAATGTCTCCGAGGAACTGCGCCGCGAGGCCGATCTGTTCGTATCCGGCTATCTGGTGCCCAATCTGCTGCCGACCCGGGGCGAGGATGCCCAGACCCCGGACTGGGGGGCACTGGGCTCGCGGGTACGCGGCTACTGTTACCACCATGATGACAACAAGAGCTACGGTTTCATGCGCTTTCTGGTCAATCTCTCGCCGTACCTGTGGAAGACCGACTCGCGCGATAGCCAGTCCCCGTACCGAACGGCATTCTTCCATGATTCCAGCCTGCCGGACGGATTCAATGTGATGAAACTGCCGTCCCGCAATCATATTTTCGAGTTCACCCTGGCCGAACCCAACGGCAAGCAACCGGTAGCCACCGACATTGTTTTGGCACATCCGAGCTGAGTTGTTGTCCCAGTATGCGGGGTCGGGGGATAGTCCGGCCAAATGAGTTATTATTGATAGACCAAGACACCGTTGATCAAGGTGATCCAGACCATGTGCATCAAGCTACCTCGTCTTACCCTGCTGGTGTTGCTAGCGCTGCTCGGGTGCAGTGGCAGCCTGGCCTACACCGACTCCAATGACCTCAGCTTTACCCCGATTCAGCCGAATGACCGCTATGCCCAGCTGGACAAAACCATCGCCAATCTGCTGGATTATTATCACTATGGCCGTGACGGGCTCGACGATCAGCGCTCGGCGCGCATCCTGGATGCCTATCTGGAGTCCCTGGACTACAATCGCAATTACTTCCTGGCCAGCGACATCGAGCGCTTCGAGCGCTACCGCAACTTGCTGGATGATTTCCTGCAAGCCGGTGTGCTGACGCCGCCCTACGAGATCTTCAACGTCTATCTGGAACGACTGGGTGAGCGGACAGCTCGGCGCAAGACCCCGCCACAACGCGATATCAGCTTCGATATCGACGAAACCCTGGTGCTGAACGGCGACAACCTGCCCTGGGCCGAGACCAAGAGCGATCTGGATGAACGCTGGCGGCAGCGCGTCAAGCACGAACTGCTGCAACTCATGCTGGCCGGCAAGGACCAGGACGAGGCCAAGCAGATCCTGTTGCGTCGCTACGAAGGCCGGCTGCGGCGGACCGCGCAGTACCAGAGCGAGGATGTCTTCCAGCTTTACATGAACGCCGTGGCGGCAAGTTATGACCCGCACACCGCTTATTTCTCGCCGCGCGCCAGCGAGAATTTCAACATCCAGATGCGCCTGTCGCTGGAAGGCATAGGCACGGTGCTGCGGCTGGAGGAAGAACAGATCAAGATCGTCGAACTGGTGCCCGGTGGTCCCGCCTCGCTCAGTGGCCAGTTGCATCCCGACGATATCATCATCGGGGTCGGTCAGGGCGAGGAAGAGGCAATCACCGATGTGGTCGGCTGGCGGCTGGACGATGTGGTGGACATGATCCGTGGTCGCCGCGGTACCGTGGTACGCCTCCAGGTGCAGCCGGCCGGCGCGGCCAGCGGCTTGGCCCGTACCGTGCGTCTGGTGCGTGACCAGATCCGGCTGGAGCAGCAGGCAGCCAGCAGCGAACTCAAGGTCCTGGAGCAGGATGGCCACGAACTGCGGGTGGGCGTCATTATCGTGCCGACCTTCTACAGCGACTTCGCGGCTGCCCAGCGGGGTGACCGCAACTATCGCAGCACGACCCGCGATGTCCGCCGACTGTTGGGCGAGCTCCAGGCACAGGGGGTCGATGGTATCGTGATCGATCTGCGCCAGAACGGGGGCGGTTCGTTGCAGGAAGCCGTCGAACTGACCGGCCTGTTCATTCCCGGGGGTCCCGTGGTACAGGTTCGCAATGCCCGTGGCCAGATCGATATCGAACGCGACACCGATCCGAACCAGGCCTATGACGGTCCCTTGGCCGTGTTGGTGAATCGGTTCAGTGCCTCGGCCTCGGAGATCTTCGCCGGTGCGATTCAGGATTACGGACGCGGGCTGGTCCTGGGCAACCCGACATTCGGCAAGGGCACGGTGCAGACCCTGGTCGATCTGGATCGGTTTCTGCCGGGCGCGGATAATCCGCTGGGGCAGCTCAAACTGACCATTGCCAAGTTCTATCGGGTCAGCGGTGGCAGCACCCAGCATCGTGGCGTCGAACCGGATATCACTTTCCCGTCGGCGGTCGACAGCGACGAGGTTGGGGAAAGCGCGCAGAGCTTCGCCTTGCCCTGGGACGAGATCCGGCCGATCGACTACCGGCGCAGTGCCAAACTGGACCGCTTGCTGCCCGAGCTCAAGCAGCGTCATCAGCAACGCAAGGCCAGCGATCCGGCTTTCCGGATCTTGCTGGACGAGATCGAGATGACCAAGGTTGCGCAACAGCGCACGGAAGTCTCCCTGCGGGACAGCATTCGGCGCGCCGAACACCGTCAGGCCGAAGCCGAGCGCTTGGCTCTGCGCAACCGCTGGCGGGCGGTCCAGGGTCTGGAGCTGCTGGATCCGAACGATGTGACCAGCGCCGATGGAGAGGCGGACGAGCAGCCCGATCCTCTGCTCGATGAAAGTGTCCGTATCGTGGCCGATCTGGTGTATCTGATGACCGAGCGTGGCGGTACCCTGGTGGTCAGCCACTGATCCCGTTCATCAGCAGGCGCCATAGTCGCGGCTGCACAGCGTGACATAAGCCTGGGCCAGCTCGACTTCGGTGGCGTCGAGCTTGAAACCCAGGGCCGGCATCCGGCCGCTGCCGTCGAGCACGTTGGCGACGAAGCGCTGAGCATCGGCGTCGGCCAGCTCGCGGGGTTGTATGCCGTGGCAATTGACGCAGCTGCGTAGATAGACTCTCTGCCCCAGGGCCAGGCGCTCGGCGTGGTCGAGTTCGGCCGGTTGCGGGCGGGAGATGGCGACGGCCGGGGTTTGGATCTCGACCGGTTGCGACAGGGTATCGTGTTGTGCGGCCGGCGGCTCGGAGGGATACAGGCTGACGGTGGCCAAGGTGGCGGCGGCGAACAGGCTAGTGAGTGAGTACGTCATGTCCAGTCCCTCCATAAATCGTTGGGGTTACTTTAGCGGCGGAGGGGAGTTATCTAAAGCTATGATTATATTGATTATTATGTAAATACTGACGAGTGATTCGGTTAGTATTTACCAAATCCCGGCGATCGGAGAACGGGTGATGGAGATCGGGGCGTGGCTGCGGAGCTTGGGCCTGGAGT
>CAYMHN010000212.1:0-6493 GCA_964390235.1 uncultured Candidatus Competibacteraceae bacterium | reverse complement strand
CACTGTGGCGCGGCGTTCGGCCCGCCACCGCCCCGGTGATCGAGGTACTCCGTGGCGCCGGTTCAACTTGATCCGTATCATGACGAATCATTCAAAAAACTAAGGGCAGAGGCAAAATCATGGCGAGAATGAAGTTCACTTTCAGCAACTTCCTGGTCCGCTGGCTAGTGGCACTGGCTTTGGTGATGGCCACTTTCAACCCCAGCTATTCCTATACCCAATGGGTCATGGCCAGCTTTGACGGCGACACCAGCGGCCTGATCATGGCGATACAAGTCCTGATCGGCATCGGACTGTTCATCGGCTACGTGGTATTCATTCGCGCCACTATGCGTTCGATCGGTCCGATCGGTGCCGCGCTGGTGGTTATCCTGTTGCTGTCCCTGCTCTGGGTGCTGAGGGAAATGGGTCTGTTCCAGGAGCAGATCCGCCAGACCGAGTTCTGGATCTGGATCGGCCTGGTGGTGTTCGCCACGGTGCTGGCCGTGGGGCTGTCCTGGTCGCATATCCGCCGCCGCATCACCGGGCAGTACGACATGGACGACGTTTCCGACGGCAAATAGGCCATCACGAGGCCGTGCCGGTGGCACGGCCTCGCCACCTTACTCCCATTCATTCTCGACCCGCACCACCACGCTACGGGGAGCACGCGCAGGATCGAAAGCGTACCCCAGCAGGGATGAGGCAACGAATTCCGGGCTGTTGAACCGTCCCGCGGCCTTCAACTGGTGGAATTTCTCGACCATGGGAAACCGGTCGGCCGAGGTGGAGCGTATCAGGCGCTGCATATCGGTATCGACGATGCCGGGAGCGACGGCATGGACTCGGATACCTTGCCCGGCCTCTTCCAGGCTGAGCGCCTCGCTGAACCGGTCCACCGCCGCCTTGCTGGCGCAGTACGCGCTCCAGCCCGCATAAGCCTGCTGCGCCGCGCCGGAGGACAGGTTGATCAGCACCCCGCCTCCGCCATGGCGCCGTCGGTGTCGGATGAAAGTCTGCGATCCGAATACCGTACCCAGTACATTGATCTCGATCAGCCGTCGAAAATCGACGGGCGAAATATCCCGGGCCGGTGCTATGGGCTCCAGGATGCCCGCGTTGTTGATCCAGAGATCGATCGGCCCCAGGGTTTGCTCGACTTCGGCGACAAAGCCCTCCAGCGCATCCGGGTCGGTCACATCGACCGAGCGCGCCAGCCCCTCCGCACCCGCGGGTACCCGGGGCAAGGTGCGCGCGCACAGGCCCAGGCGCAAGCCATGCGCGGCGAATGTGTGGGCCAGACCAGCACCCAGTCCGCGGCTGGCGCCGGTAATGACAGCGACTTTCTCACCGTAGGACATGATTCGACTCCCCGCCAGCGGTAGAGACTGAGTTTCCCGTCTCGATGCCGGGGAGTCAAGAATCCGTCAGCCAGAACGCCAGAAGAAATTCAGCCCGGCCTGGCGCTGTCCAATTTGCACCGACTGCTGTTGCTGCTGTCCCATGCCGGTCACCTGCACGGTGTAATTGCCAGCAGGCATGCGGGCCAGGAAGATCGGACCATCGGAGGTGGCCTCCAGCACTACCGCCCCCTGGACGTCGATGATGCGCACCTCGATATTCGACAGGAAATTACCGGTGCTCAAGGCGAAGGTGAGTTTCAGATTGAAGTCGCTTTGCACGGCAGCCAGCGCTTCCCGCTCTTCCAGTCCGATACCTCCGCTCAGAAACCGTATGCCTTGCTGCTCTTGCACCTGCAGGGAGCCCTGAGCCAGTGCGGGGGGAACCACCAGTGCCAGCATCAGCATGCTGATGAGGGTCATGGTACGAGTCGTCGGAAACATGTCGATCTCCTTTTGCAAGCTGTTGTCATCCCTGATACATAAGGTTGAATCGGAAAATATCAACCGTTGACCGGCGATCCATGAGGGTTCGTTCCGGCCTTGTGCTCGGGATGGGTTTCGACGAAGTGCTTGAGCACCAGCTTGAGATGCAGGGCCCGCTGTCGCTGGTCATGGCGCCGGGCCTCCTCGATATCATCGAGTATGAAGCGTTTGATACAAGGCACGCCATCCGGGGACTGCATCAGATAGTTGCCCATTTCCGCGGCAACGATCTCCGGTACATGCTCGTGCTGGGCGATGGCATCGATCTCATCGGGCGTCAGATCACAAAAGTCCAGACACTCCTGATACGTCAACATGGCAAATCCTCTCTAGGGTAACCGCCTGCCACTAGTATGGCAGAACGTGTTTTTATAGACTGCGATGATGGTTCATGTCTTTGATCGAGGTCAAATTCGACTACCGCGGACCACGACAAGAACCTTGTCCCCCGATCAGGGTCATTGGTATCTGGTGGGCATCCGCTTGACCCTTGGTCGTTCAACCCCCATATAGTCCGCGATCGAACATCGACTTTTCGGAGAACGGTATGAAGCGTATCGGCTTGTTCCTGATCACCAACCTGGCCATCGTGGTGGTTCTGGGGGTAGCATTGAATATCCTGTTGCCCATGCTGGGGCTTACCACACGCGATACCGGCGGGCTGCTGGTACTCGCCCTGGTATTCGGCATGGGTGGTTCGTTCATCTCGCTGATGATGTCCAAGTGGATCGCCAAGCGCGCCACGGGTGCCCAGGTGATTGAACGCCCGCGCAACGAGATCGAACAGTGGCTGATGGAAACCGTCAAGCGCCAGGCCCAGCAGGCGGGTATCGGCATGCCCGAGGTGGCCATTTACCAGTCGCCGGATATCAACGCCTTCGCCACCGGCGCCAATCGCAACAATGCCCTGGTGGCGGTCAGCACCGGCTTGCTCAACGGCATGACCCGGGACGAAGCCGAAGCGGTACTGGGCCATGAGGTCACCCATGTTGCCAATGGCGATATGGTTACCCTGGCACTGATCCAGGGTGTGGTCAATACCTTCGTCATCTTCCTGGCCCGCGTGGTCGGTGGGATGATCGACTCGGCGCTGCGCGGCAACCAGCAGAGCAGCGGCCCCGGGCTGGCCTACTTCGGCATCGTCATCGTGCTGGAGATCCTGTTCGGCATCCTGGCCAGCGTCGTGGTGATGTACTTCAGCCGCCAGCGCGAGTTTCGCGCCGATGTCGGCGGCGCCCGGTTTGCCGGTCGCGAGAAGATGATCGCCGCCCTGGAGCGGCTGCGGCGCAGCACCGAACCCAGCCATCTGCCCGAACAGATGGCCGCGTTCGGCATCAACGGCCGGGGCAGCAAGCTGGCCCAGCTGTTCAGTTCCCATCCGCCGCTGGAGCAGCGGATCGCCGCCCTGCGCAACGCGGGTTGAGAACCGCACTTCCCTTGACCCGGGTCAATGATCCCTGCACCCTGATCATGCGTTAATGCCTGCATGATCCCGAAGGAGCACCATCCGTGACCCGTTTATCCCGCACTCTAAGCGCCGGCCTGTTATTTCTGGCCGGCATCACCCTGGCTTACGCCGCCGACTACGATCGCGGACAGTTGCTGTACGAAAATCATTGCACCGGCTGTCATGAAAGCCAGGCCCATGTCCGTGAGTCCCGCAAGGCGGATACCCGGGCAGCACTGCGGACCCAGATCGATCGCTGGCGTCTAGTCCTGGATCTGTCCTGGAGCGATGGCGAAATCGATGATGTCTTGCAGTATCTGAATCAGCGCTACTATCGGTTTCCCGAAGACCGGTAATCCGCAAGCCGATCCGGGTCGGGCCGCATGATCGAACTGGACAATCTGAACGCGCTGGCCATGGCTTTCGGTCTGGGCTTGCTGGTCGGCCTGCAGCGCCAGCGCGCCGACAAATCGCTGGCCGGCATTCGTACCTTTCCGCTGATCACGGTTTTCGGCACACTCTGTGCCCTGCTCGCCGAGCAGTTGGGCCAATGGCTGGTCGCCTCCGGACTGATCGCCGTCGTGATCCTGATGGCCGTGGAAAATCTGCGCCGCACCGCGGACCCACCGAACACTTCGAGCATTACCACCGAGGCGGCTCTGCTGGTGATGTTCGCGGTCGGCGCCTGGTTGGTGGTCGGTGAGCGTTCGCTGGCACTGGCGGTGACCGGCACCGTGCTGGTGCTGCTCTACGCCAAGCAACCCATGCACGGTTTCGTGCAACGCCTCAGCGACAAGGACTTGTCCGCCATCGTGCAGTTCGTGGTGATCTCGCTGATCATACTCCCCCTGCTGCCCAATCAGGCCTACGGCTCCTATCAGGTACTCAATCCCTTCGAGATCTGGCTGATGGTGGTGCTGATCGTCGGGCTGAACCTGGCCGGCTACGTCGCCTACCAGTCATTCAGCACCCGTTCCGGCACCTTGATCGCCGGGCTGCTGGGCGGCCTGGTTTCGAGCACCGCCACCACCTTCAGCTATTCGCGCCAGGTCCGCCATGGCGATCTGCGTCCGGCCCTGGCGGCGCTGATCATCATCACCGCATCCTCCATCATGTATGGGCGCATTCTGCTCGAAATCGCCATAGTCGCCCCGAGCCGACTCGCCACCATGGCTCCGCCGCTGGTCCTGATGCTGCTGCTCAGTTTGATCATCGTCGCCGTCGGCTTGCTGCGGGTCAACGACGAGAGTCATTCGACCACCCCGCTGATGCACAATCCGGCGGAACTCAAGCCCGCGCTCTGGTTCGGTGCGCTATACGGGGTGGTGCTGTTCACCATTGCCGCAGTCCAGGAGCTATTCGGGGAACAGACTCTGTATCTGGTGGCGCTGATTTCCGGACTGACCGATGTCGATGCCATCACCCTGTCCACCGCCCGACTGGTCAACGATGACCGTCTGACGGCCGCCACCGGCTGGCGCCTGATCCTGACCGCGACACTGGCCAATCTGAGCTTCAAGCTGACCATAGTTGGCCTGCTGGGCGGGTCGGTGCTGCTGCGCCGCACCCTGCTCATGGCGGCATTCAGCTATGCTGGTGGACTGCTGCTCATCGGTCTTTGGCCTGATACCATGGTGGCCAAGATCCCATGACAGTACCGGAGGAGAACCGCCCATGAGCACTCAACTGACCCCCGCCCAGCTTGACGAACTGACGGCCTCGCTGCGGCAGCGCCAGCAGGAACTACACGAACTGGTTCGGCGCGAGCTGCGAGACTCTGGCAACGAGCAGTATGGCTATATGACGGAGGGTGGGCACGATGCTGGCGATCAGTCGGTGGCCGAGCAATTCGCGGAGCTGAGCCTGGGATTGCTGGATCACCATGTACGCGAACTGCGCGAGGTGGAAGCCGCCTTGCTGCGCGTGCGCGATAATACCTACGGCTTGTGCAGCGACGATGACGAGCCGATCGGCTATCAGCGACTCAAGGCCAACCCCACCGCCTCAAGGTGCATCAGTTGTCAGGAAAGGCACGAACGCACTCAAGGGCAGTAGGGGCAAGACTACGACGCGGCCCGCGCGGGGCTGGCCGGTACGCTATCAAGCCGGCGCTCAAGACGGCTCCGAATCCTCCGCGAAGTAACACGCTACCCGGCGGCCTTCGGGTTTCTGTTTCAAAGGCGGATAGGCTTCCCGACAACGTGCTTCGGCCCGGTAGCAGCGCGGCTGGAAATGGCAGCCCGGCGGCGGCGCGGCTGGATTGGGCGGCTCGCCGACCAGTTCCAGTCGGCGCTGCGACTTCCTGCCCGGCACTGGAACGCTGGACAGCAGGATGCGGGTATAGGGATGGCGGGGTGCGGCGAACAGCAATCGGCGTGGCGCGTACTCCACCACCCGCCCCAGATACATCACCGCTACCATGTCACAAAGGTTTTCCACCACCGCCAGATCATGGCTGATGAACACATAGCTCAGGTTCAGCCGGCTCTTGAGTTCGCGCAGCAGGTTCAGCACCTGGGCCTGCACCGATACGTCCAGCGCCGAGACCGGCTCGTCCAGCAGGATCAGCTCGGGTTCCGGTGCCAAGGCGCGAGCGATGCCGATGCGCTGGCTCTGGCCGCCGGAGAACTCGTGCGGATAGCGGTCCAGGAACTCGGGGCGCAGATTGACCAGCCGCATCAGTTCCTCGACCCGCGCGCGGCGCTCGGCTCGCGGCATGTCCAGCAGCACTTTCAGGGGTGCCTCCAGGATCTGGCGCACGGTCTTGCGCGGGTTCAGCGAACTCAGCGGGTCCTGGAACACGAACTGCACCTTGCGGTGGAAGGCCAGCGCGTCGCGCCGCTTGAGCGCGCCCAGTTCCTCACCTCCGAACAGGATTCGACCCCGACTGGGCTCCAGCAGACCGACCAGCATCCGCGCCAGGGTCGACTTGCCGCAACCGGATTCCCCCACCACGCCCAGAGTCTCGCCGCGCTGGACCTCCAGGGTCACGCCACTGACGGCCTGCACGCCACCGGCGCGCCTGAACCAGCCCTTGCCGGGGAAGGTCTTGCCCAGTTCCTCGGTTTGCAGAATCGCGCTCATGCCAGTTCCTCGCGGGCACGGATGCAGCGCACCTGCCGGCCCGGCGCCAGTTCGTCGAGGGCGATCTCGCCCTCGCGGCAGGCGGGCAGCGCAATGT
>CAYMHN010000211.1:0-6517 GCA_964390235.1 uncultured Candidatus Competibacteraceae bacterium | reverse complement strand
GGGTTGTCGGCTGGTGCAGCTGACCAGCGACCGGAGCCGCGCCGATGCACACCGATTCTACCAGCGGCTCGGCTTCGAGCCCAGCCATCTCGGCTACAAGCTGAGGCTTGACTGAGGCGCCGACAAAAAAGCCCGCTGTTACGCGGGCCAATCCAGAGGAAGAAACCCCACTATCGTGGACTACTGGGTGCACGCCCGTGGCTAGCGCGTGCATGCAAAGGGAATGCAATCTGGATGCCAATCCAGGAAAAGTCCGTACGCAAGCTGACAAGTCTTTGGGTTCCGGCTGCTTTACGAAAACGGCCGTGGTCGGCATGCGCGATGACCGGCAGCGGGTCAAGCTCCCGCTGCCGGTCATTCAGACCAAAACCGCGCACGCTCGCACCAGGATGGTGCGAGGCGGCCATCAAGCCGCCTGAGCCAGATTCCCCGCCTCCCGCAAGGCCACCGACAGCATGGCCAGATCGGGTTGCTGACCCGAGGACTGCAGGTCGGTGAACATGGCCAGACAGCGATCGACCAGCGCCCGGTTACGCCCCAGCCACTGCTCCAGACGCTGCTCTACCGTGGCATCGGCATCGCTGGAGCGTAGCACATCGGCCGCCAGCGCTCGGCCCTGGTCGTACAGTCCGCTGAGCAAGGCCGCCCGGGCGCGACGCTGCCAGTGGGTGGTGGCCGGCAGATTGCTGATGCTGTCATGCAGCCAGGTCATCTGCAACTGCTCGGCTAGCTGGAAGTAGATACGCGCCACGTCGGTGACCGGCAGTTCGCTCTGGATCGCGACATCGGTGATGTCCAGTCCCGAATACAGCACCGGCAGACTAACCACGTCCCGGGCCAGATCCTCCGCCACACCGGCATCGACATAGCTCTGCCAGACCTGCTTGAACTCCTCCTGCTGGGCCGGCTGCAGCAAGCCGGGCAGGGCTTCGGCCAGCGCCAGGACCCCGCCACGCAACTGCCCGACCACGGCTTCGATGTCGATCGGGGAGCGCCGGTTGCGCAGCAGCCATTGGCTAGCCCGCTCCAGCAGCTTGCGACTTTCCAGATGCATGCGGATCTGCATCTGGGCCGGAACCCGGTTGTCCAGACCATCGATCTGCCGCCACAGCTCGCGCGCGTCATAGATCTCGCGCGCCGCCGTATAGGCTCGGGCGATGTTCGGCACGCTCTCGCCGCTGTCCTCCTGCAAGCGGATCACATAGGCGCTACCCATGCGGTTGAGCACGCTGTTGGTGATATAGGTCGCGATGATCTCGCGCTTCAAGGGATGAGACTGCATCAGATCGACATAGCGTTCGCGCAGCGGGGTCGGGAAATAGCTCAGCAGTTCCCGGCGCATGAACGGGTCTTCCGGCACATCGGACGCAATCAGATCCTCGAACAGGGTGATCTTGCTGTAGGCCAGCACCACCGCCAGCTCGGGCGGTACCAGACCGCGGCCGGCGGCTTCGCGTTCCGCCAGCTGTTCGTCGCCGGGCAGAAACTCGATGACCCGGTCCAGCTTGCCGCGGCGCTCCAGGGAGCGCATGACCCGAACATGGTCGCCGAGCAGATCGACCGCTACCGCTTCGGTGATGCTGATCGCTTCCGGTTGCAGGTAGTTCTGGCGCAGCACCAGCTCGCCCACCTCGTCGGTCATCCGGGCCAGCAACTCGTTGCGCTGTTTCTCGGTCATGTCGCCAGCGGCGACCACCTGGTTGAGCAGGATCTTGATATTGACCTCGTGGTCGGAGCAGTTCACCCCACCCGAATTGTCGATCGCGTCGGTCAGGATCTTGCCACCCTTGAGCGCGAACTCGATCCGGCCCAGCTGGGTGAAGCCCAGATTGCCTCCCTCGCCCACCACCCGGCAGCGCAGTTCCTCGCCGTTGATCCGCAGCAGGTCGTTGGCCTTGTCGCCCACATCGGCATGGCTCTCGGAACGCGCCTTGACATAAGTGCCGATGCCGCCGTTCCAGAGCAGATCGAACGGTGCCTTGAGGATGCGGTTGATCAGCTCGGTCGGCGTCAGCTGCTCCTCGGCGATGTCCAGCACCCGGCGGATCTCGGGGGACGGCCGGATCGACTTGACGCTGCGAGAATAGATTCCGCCTCCTTTTGAGATCAGCGACTTTTCGTAGTCCTCCCAGGTCGAGCGCGGCAGCTTGAACAGGCGTTCGCGTTCCTCGTAGCTGCTCTCGGGATCCGGATCCGGATCGAGAAAGATGTGCATGTGGTTGAAGGCGGCCACCAGCTTGTTATGCCTGGAGAGCAGCATGCCGTTGCCGAACACGTCGCCGCTCATATCGCCGATGCCGACCACGGTAAAGTCGTCACGATTCTGGATGTCCAGGTCCAACTCGCGGAAATGGCGCTTGACCGACTCCCAAGCGCCGCGGGCGGTGATGCCCATTTTCTTGTGGTCATAGCCGTTGGCCCCACCCGAGGCGAAGGCGTCGCCCAGCCAGAAACCGTAATCGATGGCGATGCTGTTGGCCAGATCGGAGAAGGTCGCCGTGCCCTTGTCGGCGGCCACCACCAGATAGGGGTCATCGCTGTCGTGGCGCACCACCCTGGGCGGTGGTTCGATGCGACCCGCCACCCGATTGTCGGTGATGTCCAACATGCCGCGGATGAAGGTCTTGTAGCAGTCCTGCACCTCGGTTGCCACTTCGTCACGGCTCAGTCCGGTCAGCGAGCGCTTGACCACGAAACCGCCCTTGGAGCCGACCGGAACTATGACCGAGTTCTTGACCATCTGGGCCTTGACCAGACCCAGCACCTCGGTGCGAAAGTCCTCGCGCCGATCCGACCAGCGCAGCCCGCCGCGCGCCACCGGTCCGCCGCGCAGGTGGACCGCCTCGACGCGCGGCGAGTAGACGAAGATCTCGAACATCGGCAACGGCTTAGGCAGTTCCGGAATCTTGCTCGGGTCGAACTTGAAGGACAGGTAATCCTTGGGCTTGCCCGCCGCGTCAGTCTGATGGAAACTGGTCCTCAGCGTGGCCTGGATCATGGCCAGGAAACGGCGCAGAATGCGATCCTCGTCCAGACTGCTGACCTGCTCCAAGGCTTCATCGATACACTCGACCAGGCTCCGGCAGCGGGCTTCTCGATCCTCATCCGATGCGGCGCTCGCGAGGTCGAAGCGGGCATGGAACAGATCGACCAGACAGCGGGTGATGCCCGGATGCTGGCGCAGGGTCTGCTGCATGTACTCCTGACTGAACGGTACCCGGGTCTGTTGCAGATATTTGCTGTAGGCACGCAGCATCATCACGTCTCGCACCCGCAGCTGCGCGCCCAGCACCAAGCGGTTGAAACCGTCGTTCTCGGTCTCGCCCTGCCAGACACTGGCGAAGGACTCCTGGAAGATGTCCTTGACCTCGGCCACATCGACCCGGATACCCGAATCCTCGCACAGGTCGAAATCCAGTATCCAGCGGCGTTCGCCGGCGGGCAGCTCCAGCTCGTAGGGTCGGGCGGTCAGCACCCGCAGACCCATGCGCTCCAGGATCGGCAATACATCCGACAGCGGCAGCGACTGGTCTCGCCCGAAAACCTTGAAGTGCAGCAGCTCGTCCGGATTCTCCAGCGCCCGATACAGCCACATCGCCAGGGGCTGCCGGTCGCTCAGCGTCTCCAGCCGGTGGATGTCGCTGACCGCGACCCGGGCCTGGAAATCGTCCCGGTAGGCTGCCGGGAAGGCGTCCCCGTAACGCTGGAACAGGGCGTTGCCCTGCGCCTCGCCGGCATCCTCCAGCAGCATCCTGGCCAACTCGTCCTGCCAGGACAGCATCGCCTCGCGCAGCCAGGTTTCCAACTCCGGCACCGCATACTCACCGATATGGCCCGACCGGGTGCGCACATGAAAGTGCACCCGGGCATGGATGGACTCCGAAAACTGGGTCGAGAAGCTCGACGATTCCCCGTTGAAGGCCTGCTGCAGAATCACCTGCATGCGTTCGCGCAACGCGGTGTTGTAGCGATCGCGTGGCACGAACACCAGGCAGGATACGAAGCGCTGGAACATGTCCTCGCGGACGAACAAACGCAGTTTCTGGCGCTCTTGCAGATGCAGAATGCCGAGCGCCGTGTCGAACAGGGTATCCTCGTCGGCCTGGAACAGCTCATCGCGCGGAAAAGTTTCCAGAATATTCTGCAAGGCCCGACCGGCATGGCTGCCGGGTTTCAGACGCGAGCGCTCCATGATGCGCCGGGTCTTGGCGCGCAATAGCGGAATATCCCAGGTATTCAGCGTATAGGCGGCCGAGGTGTACAGCCCCAGAAAACGATGCTCGCCGATCACCCGACCTCGATCGTCGAAGCGCTTGATACCGATATAGTCCATGTGCACCGGACGATGAACGGTGGAGCGCGCCTCGGACTTGGAGATGATCAGCGGGGTCGGATCGGCCGCTAGCCGGCGCAGATCGGGCGGCAGCTCGGCAAAGCTGGGCGAGATCCTGGCCGTGCCATCGTCGCGCAGCACGCCCAGACCGGAATTGGGCACGTTGCATAGCAGGTGCTCGCCGTCCCGCTCGATCAGGTCATAGTCGCGACAGCCGAGAAAGATGAAATTGCGCTCCGCCACCCAGCTCAGAAACGTCCTGATCTCGTCCCGTTCGGCCACCTCGTCCGGCACATTGGCGGATTCCAGACCGGCGATCACCGACTCCATGCGCTGCTGCATGGCGGGCCAGTCCTCGACCGCGGTACGCACATCGCTCAATACCTTCTGGATCCGTTGGCACAGCAGCTGCAACCGCTGCGGATCGCTTTGCCGATCGAATTCGCAATGGATGACCGACTCGGTGTGATCCCCATCGACCGGATTCTCCTCGGTCACGTCCCGGACCTCGACCAGACGGTTGCGGGCATCGCGCACCACCCGCACCACCGGATGGATGATCAGGTGCACGCGCAGCCCGTGCTGGTTGAGTTCCATGATCACCGAATCGACCAGAAACGGCATGTCGTCGGTGACCACTTCCAGCACCGAATGGGTGGACTGCCAGCCATGCTCGTCGAAGCTCGGATTATAGGCCCGCACCAGCGGGGTGCCGGGGGTGCGCTGACGGGCGAAGTTCCAGTGCGTCAGCACCGCCCCGTAGAGATCGTCCGGATCAAGCTCCAGCAGATCCTCGGGCGGCACATGGGCATAATAGCCGCGACAGAACGCCACGGCGGCCGCGGAGCTGTCGGCAGGCAATCGCTCCTGTAACAAGGCCGCGACTTTCTCGATCAATTCAGCTTTTTGTTCGGCGAGAACGTGTCCCATAGCCTCCTCCGGTAGGTGTGTTGTGGGTATTCTTGAACCAAGTCTAGCCGAGTCCGGCGGACTCTGCCGCCCTCGCGGTTCAGATCGTGCCGGTCAGGCGTTGCCAGGCTTCGCGATACAGGGCCTCGGTCCGTAACAGGATCTCGGGCGGCAAGGCCGGGCCCGGTGCGGTCTTGTCCCAATCCAGGGTTTCCAGGTAGTCACGCACGAACTGCTTGTCGAAACTGGGTGGACTGACGCCCGGTCGATAGCGATCGGCCGGCCAGAAGCGGGACGAATCCGGGGTCAGCAGCTCGTCCATCAGTACCAGCTCGCCCTGCTCATCGAGGCCGAACTCGAACTTGGTATCGGCGATGATGATGCCACGCGCCAGGGCATAATCGGCCGCCTCGCGGTACAGCCGCAGGCTGATCTCGCGCAACTGCTCGGCCCGCCGCTCACCCAGCAGCCGCGCCACGTGATCGAAATCGATGTTCTGGTCATGGCTGCCGACCACCGCCTTGGTGGACGGGGTGAAGATCGGCCGCGGCAGTCGCTCGGCCAGCCGCAGCCCGGCCGGCAGAGCGATACCGCAGACGCTACTGGTGCGCTGGTAGTCCTGCCAGCCGGAACCGATCAGATAACCACGCACGATGGCCTCGACCGGTATGCCACGCAGCTTGCGGGCGACCACGGCCCGACCCTCGACCTGTTCGCGCTCGGCCGAGTCGGTCAGCACTTGCGACAAACTCAGGGTGGCGCGCTCGAGATGGTTGGCCACCAGCGGCCGACTCCAGTCGAACCAGAAATTGGACAGTGCGGTCAGGATCCGGCCCTTGCCGGGGATCGGCGTCGGCAGCACCACGTCGAAGGCCGACAGCCGATCGCTGGCCACGATCAGCAGATGCTCGGCATCGGCGGCATAGACGTCGCGCACCTTGCCACGGTGCAGCAAGGGCAGGCCCAGGTGCGATTCGAACAAGGCGACGGGATCGGTCAAGACAGCTTCCTCGGCGGATTCCACCAGGCAATCTAGCGCGCCCGTGCCAGCAGTGCAAATCGACCTGCCCGAACCAGTGATTTCAGTTACAATTCGCCCGGTCAGCCCATGGCCATGGGTGTTTAACGCTTAGCTCCAGCCAGCGCATGCACTGTCCATTCTGCTCCACGCCCGATACCAAGGTCATCGATTCGCGCCTGTCCCCCGAGGGCGACCGGGTCCGGCGCCGCCGCGAATGCGTGCAGTGCCTGGCCCGCTTCACCACCTACGAGATC
>CAYMHN010000210.1:0-6545 GCA_964390235.1 uncultured Candidatus Competibacteraceae bacterium | reverse complement strand
GGCGCCAAGACCGATCCGGTCGACGAGTTCGATTTCGAGGAAGATACCGAGGGCGCCGACCACAACAAGTACACCTGGTGCAACTCGGCCTACGCCATGGCGGTGAACATCAACCGTGCCTTCAAGCTGTACGGCTGGTGCACCCGGATCCGCGGCATCGAATCGGGCGGCGCGGTCGAGGGTCTGCCGACCCATACCTTCCCGACCGACGACGGCGGGGTGGACATGAAATGCCCGACCGAGATCGCCATCACCGACCGGCGCGAGGCGGAGCTGGCCAAGAATGGCTTCATGCCGCTGATCCACAAGAAGAACTCCGACTTCGCCGCGTTCATCGGCGCCCAGTCGCTGCAAAAGCCGGCTGAATACGAGGACCCGGACGCCACCGCCAACGCCAATCTGTCGGCGCGGCTGCCCTATCTGTTCGCCACCTGCCGCTTCGCGCACTATCTCAAGTGCATCGTGCGCGACAAGGTCGGCTCGTTCAAGGAACGCGCGGACATGGAGAAATGGCTGTCGGGGTGGATCAAGCAGTATGTCGACCCCAACCCGGCCTTGTCCAGTGAAATCCAGAAGGCACGCAAGCCGCTGGCCGGTGCCGAGGTCCGGGTGCAGGAAGTCGAGGGCAACCCCGGCTATTACACCTCGCAGTTCTACCTGCGCCCGCATTACCAGTTGGAGGGTTTGACCGTGTCGCTGCGGCTGGTGTCCAAGCTGCCTTCGGCCAAGGGCATGTAGGGTAATCGATCCATGCAGCCCGCGCGGCCCGGCCTGCGCGGCCCGGATTGGACCGGCTGCGTGGATCGGGTGGCCCGAATTGACCCGGAAGAACTCCGGAATACCGTACCCAAGGAGGTGTTTTGTCGGCATTAGCAAAGGCTTTTCAGACCATGGCATGAGTAATGCTTTACCTCTAGTGCAGAGCGATCTGTAACTTTATCCTCACTCAAAGGAGATGCCATCATGGCTTTCGATATATTCATCAAAATCGGCGAGATCAAGGGCGAAGCCCAGGATAAAACCTACAACGGCGCGGACGGCTGGATCGACGTGCTGGCCTGGAGCTGGGGCGCCAGCAACAGCGGCAGCACCCATGTGGGTAGCGGCAGCGGCGCCGGCAAGGCCAACTTCCAGGACATCAGCTTCACCAAGTACGTCGACAAGGCCTCGCCCGACATCGTGAAATGCGTCGCCAAGGGCACGCACCACGCCACCGCCAACCTGATCGTGCGCCGGGCCGGCGATAACCCCCTCGAGTATTTGACCATCGATATCGAGGACGCGATGCTCACCTCGGTGAGCACCGGCGGTTCGGGCGGCGAGGACCGGTTGACCGAGAACTGCACCCTGAACTTCGACTTCTTCAAGCTGAAGTACACCGAGCAGATGAAAGACGGCACCAAGGGCGAAGCCCCCGAAATGTCGTGGAGCATCGCTTCCAACGCCGAAGAGCAGGCGTGAGCGCGCGGTTGTCCTGATTTTCCCTTAGCCCCCGAGGCCGTGGCCTGCCCCCGCAGGTCACGGTTTCGGCGTTACCGTCGAGAACCTCCATGGGTGCCGAACAAAGCCTCAACGAAGGCAAGCTGGACGAAACGCTGGCCCAGCTGCAACAGGAAGTGCGCCAGAACCCCGCGGACGCCAAGCTGCGGGTATTCCTGTTCCAGTTGCTGGCGGTCACCGGGCAATGGGAACGCGCCCTGAACCAACTCAACGTGGCCGGCGAGATGGACAGCGCCAACCTGGCCATGGTCCAGACCTACCGCGAGGCGATACGCTGCGAGCTGCTGCGCACCGAGGTGTTCGTCGGCAAGCGCTCGCCCCTGGTGTTCGGCGACCCCGAGCATTGGCTGGCGCTGATGATCCAGGCCCTGCCGCTCACCGCCAGTGGCGAGCACGGCAAGGCCGCGGAACTGCGCGCCCGGGCCCTGGACGAGGCGCCGGTGACCAGCGGCACCATCGACGAGCAGCCGTTTCAATGGCTGGCCGACGCCGACCCGCGTCTGGGGCCGATCCTGGAGGCCATCGTCAACGGCCGCTACTATTGGATCCCCTTGCACCGCATCCACCGGATCGAGCTGGAACCGCCTACCGATTTGCGCGACCTGGTCTGGACCCCGGCCCAGTTCACCTGGAGCAACAGCGGTGAGGTGGTCGGCCTGGTGCCGACCCGGTATCCCGGCACGGAATCCAGCCCGGACGGCCTGCTGCGGATGGCTCGTCGGACCGACTGGCAAGATCTGGGCGAAGACATCCAGATCGGCCTGGGACAGCGCCTGCTGGCCACCGACACCGACGACTACGCCCTGCTGGACACTCGGGTGATCGTGCTGGACACCCTGGAGGCCGGCGATGGCTGAACTGCTGTCGCAGGATCGGCTGCAACCCTCGCTGCTGGACCGGCTGACCGACGACGACCCCGACCATCAGCAGGAATCCCGCGAACAGCGGATACTCAGCATCCGGCGCCTGCGCGAGAGCGTGCGGCGCGACCTGGCCTGGCTGTTCAATACCACCCATCTGGCGGCGGTGCAGGACCTGGGCCCCTATCCCGAAGCCGCCGCCTCGACGCTCAACTACGGCATTCCGGAACTGTCCGGCCATACGGTGTCCAGCATGCCGGTGATCGAACTGGAGCGCCAGGTCCGCCAGGCCATCCTGACCTACGAGCCGCGGATCCTGCCCAACACCCTGCAAGTCAAGCTGGTCGTGGATACCGAGGAAATGAGCCATCAGGCGCTGGCCTTCGAGATCAGCGGCGATCTCTGGGCCCAGCCGGTACCCGAGCAGCTGTATCTGAAAACCGAGATCGATATGGAACTCGGCGACGTCCGGGTCGTCGAGTCCAGCGGACCGCGCTAGCCCATGGATCCACGGCTGCTGCGCTACTACAACGAGGAACTGCGCCATCTGCGCGAGATGGGCGCCGAGTTCGCCGGCGAATACCCCAAGATCGCCGGGCGGCTGGGCATGGAGGGACTGGAAGTCGCCGACCCCTATGTCGAGCGCCTGCTGGAGGGTTTCGCGTTTCTCGCCGCCCGGGTCCAACTCAAGGTCGACGCCGAGTTTCCGCGCTTCACCCAGCATCTGCTGGAGCGGGTGTTTCCACATTATCTGGCGCCGACCCCGTCCATGGCGATGGTTCGGTTTCAGCCGGATTTCAGCGAAGGGGGGCTGGTCGATGGCCCGACGGTGCCCCGCCATACGGTGCTGCGCAGCCTGCTCGGCAAGGGTGAACAAACCCCCTGCATCTATCGCACCGCCCATGAGGTCGCGCTGTGGCCGCTGGAGATCGTCGAGGCCGAGTATCTCGGCACGGCGGCGGCCGTCAAGGTGCTGGGCGTGCCCGAGCTGCCCGGTCTGCGTGCCGGCATCCGCCTGCGGCTGCGGGTGCTGGGCGACAGCCAGTTCCAGCAATTGCCCCTGGATCGACTGGCCTTGTATCTGCGTGGCGCCGATGCCCTGCCCATGCATCTCTACGAGCAGCTGCACGGCAACAGTCTGGGCGTGGTGGTCCTGCCCACCGAGCGGCCAGCGGGCTGGCATCGGCTTCTGCCCAAGAGCGCGATCCGCCAGCTCGGCTTCGACGACCAACAGGCCTTGCTCCCCTATGGTCCCCGCTCCTTCCAGGGCTATCGCTTGCTGGCCGAGTATTTCGCCTTTCCGCAGCGCTATCTGTTCGCGGAACTGAACGGGCTGCGCGCCGGACTGAGCCGCTGTCAGGCGCGCGAGGTCGATCTGGTGATTCCGCTGAATATCAGCGATCCGCTGCTGGAACAGGGCCTGGACCGGGACAACTTCGCCCTGTTCTGCACCCCGGCGATCAACCTGTTCCCCAAGCGGGCCGACCGGATTCACCTCAGCGAGCGCTATGCCGAGCACCACCTGGTGGTGGATCGCACCCGTCCGCTGGACTTCGAGGTCTACGGCGTCACCGAGATGAGCGGCCACGGGGTGACCGCCGAGGAGGAACAGACCTTTCTGCCGTTCTATGCCGCCAGCGATGTCGGCGCCGTGCGTGGCCACGCGGCCTATTACGTGTTGCGCCGCGAACCACGGCTGATTTCCTCCAAGGTGCGTCGGCTGGGACCCCGCTCCAGTTATATCGGCAGCGAGGTGTTCATCAGCCTGGTGGATGCCGCCCAGGCCCCCTACAGCAGCAATCTGCGCCAGCTGGGCATCTCCACCCTGTGCACCAATCGCGACCTGCCTCTGCACATGTCGCTGGGCCAGGGTCCGACCGACTTCACCCTGGAGGCCGGCGCCCCGGTAACCGCGGTGCGCTGCCTGTCCGGTCCCACCAAACCGCGCGCCAGCGCCGCCGAGCGGGAAATTTCCTGGCGGCTGATCAGTCACCTGACGCTGAACTATCTGAGCCTGGCCGACAACGATTCCCGGGCGGGCGCCACGCTCTCCGGCGCGGCGGCCCTGCGCGAGTTGCTAAAGCTCTATGCGACGCCCGGTGACACGGCGTTGCGCAAACAGATCGAGGAAGGGCTGCACCGGATCGCGGCCCGCCCGGTGACCCGACGGATGCCGATCCCGGGTCCGATCGCCTTCGGCCGCGGCCTGGAGATCACCCTGACTCTGGAGGAGACCGCTTTCGAGGGCGCCAGCGCCTTTCTGCTGAGCGCCGTGCTGGAGCGCTTCTTCGCCCGGTACGTGTCGATCAACACCTTTACCCAGACCCTGGTGCGCACCGAGGGTCGGGGCGAGATCATGCGATGGCCGATCCGCAACGGTCTGCACCGGATCCTGTAGCCCTGCTCCAGGAGCTGGCCCTGGCGCCGTACGCCTTCGATTTCTTCCAGGCGCTGCGCCGGCTGGAGGCCGCCCATCCGGACAAGCCGCGCCTCGGCGAGGGCAAGCGCCCGGCCGACGATCCGATCCGGCTGGGTCAGGAGCCCACTCTGGCTTTTGCCCCTTCGACCCTGGCCTCGCTACGTTTCCGAGGCAACCGCCCACCACGGCTGGAAGTATTCTGCTTCGGGCTGTTCGGCCCCAATGGACCGCTGCCCCTGCACTTGACCGAGTACGCCCGCGAACGGTTGCGCAACCACGACGACCCGACCTTCGCCCGGTTCGCCGACATGTTTCACCACCGGCTGCTGACCCTGTTCTACCGGGCCTGGGCCAGCCTGCAACCGACGGTCAGTTACGACCGGCCGGAACGCGATCGCTTCGGCGAGTACCTGGGCTCGGTGTTCGGGCTGGGCATGCCGGCCCTGCGCAACCGCGATGCCTGGGCCGATACCGCCAAGCTCTACTATGCCGGACTGCTGGCCGGACCCACCCATCACGCCGATGGTCTGTGCGCGATCTTGGCCGACTATTTCGGCATGCCGGTGACCATCGAGCAGTTTGTCGGTCAATGGATCACGCTGGGCGAGGACAATATGACCCGACTCGGCGATCCGCTGACCGGCGCACTGGGGGTAAGCGCGGTAGCCGGGTCGCGAGTCTGGGACGTACAGCACAAGTTTCGCATCAGGATCGGTCCCATCGGTTACGCCGACTATCGGCGGCTGCTTCCGGGCGGCGACAGCTTGCGGCGGTTGGTGGCGCTGGTGCGCAATTATGTCGATGACGGTCTGAGCTGGGATCTGCAGCTGATTCTGAAAAAGGAAGAAGCGCCACCGCTGCAACTGGGCGAGTCCGGCCAACTCGGCTGGACCACCTGGGCGGCCAGCACACCGCTGAGCGAGGATGCGGACGATCTGATGCTCGACGCGGGCTTGTATGTCGCGCGCTGAGCCACGCTAACCCAACCATCTGAGCGGCATCATGCCGCGGGGAGTCGAGAATGTCGGAAATCTCACGTGTCGCCCTGTTCGGCAAGCTGAACAGTCTGGCCTACCGGGGTATAGAAAGTGCCACCGTATTCTGCAAGATGCGCGGCAACCCCTATGTCGAACTGGTGCACTGGGTTCACCAGATCCTGCAATTGCAGGATTCCGACTTGCACCACATCGTCAAGCAGTTCAATCTCGACCCGTCCAGACTGGCTCGCGACCTCACCGAAACCCTGGAGAAACTGCCGCGCGGCTCGACCTCGATCTCGGATCTGTCCTCGCACATCGAGCAGGCGGTGAAGGAAGCCTGGTTGTACAGCACGCTGATGTTCGGTGAATCCCAGGTGCGTACCGGCCACCTGGTGGTCGGCCTGCTCAAGACTCCGGACCTGCGCCATATACTGCCGAGCATCTCCAAGGAATTCGCCAAGATCAAGCTGGACACGCTGACCGACCGCTTCGACGAGGTGGTCGGCGGCTCGCCGGAGGACCAGCTCGCCGCCCAGGACGGCTACCAGGTCGGGGGCGGCGCCGAACCGGGCGAGGCCAGCGGTGCCATGGCGCCCTCGCAAATGGGCAAGCAAGAGGCACTGAAGAAATTCACCACCGATCTCACCGAGCAGGCCCGCAAGGGCAGTCTCGACCCCATCGTCGGTCGCGACGATGAAATCCGCCAGGTAGTGGACATTCTTATGCGCCGGCGCCAGAACAACCCGATCCTGGTCGGCGAGGCCGGGGTCGGCAAGACCGCCGTGG
>CAYMHN010000209.1:0-6580 GCA_964390235.1 uncultured Candidatus Competibacteraceae bacterium | reverse complement strand
TGCGCAGAGCGCTGGAAGACGGCCTCGCGAGGCCGTCTTCCAGCGCTCTGCGCAGTGGCCGCGATCACCCTGGTACTGTCATTGAGCGCCATGCGCCTGCTGAGCAGGCACGCCTCGAACCCCGGCGCGCTGATCCCGGCAATCAAGCTCACCATCGCCGCGGCCACGCTGCACGGACTGCTGCTGACGGCCGCGCTAGCCTTGGAAGTAGTCCAATAGATCAGAATACGTTCTAGACTCGCGGCCGTGTCGCTAATCCTGGGCGAAGCAGTAGAACAGGCCATCGCCACCCGTGCTGCGCAACGCCTCCTGGCTGCAACCGCCCCGGGTCGGATGCGCGGAGTTCCACGACATCGCCCAGGCGTGCGCGACGGGCCCGGCACGGTCGTGATGCCCGGTCATCGCCGCGCCCTCGTCACCACTTTTCGTCCAGTTGCCGCAAGTCATGTCCACGAACGGCGGGCTGGGCGGAAACGCCGTCCCGTCGGGCCGCGAGCCGGTGAGGATGTCATGGCGGTTGGGTGTCTCGGTGCGCCCGTGGACTATCTCCCCCTTCTCGTCCAGCGCGGTTTCCTTGTTCACATTGACATTCAGCGAGTGCAGATCGTCGATGTCCCGGGCGATCATCACGCCCTGGGCGTTATACCAGGGGCCGGTGCCGATGCGGTCGCGCGCATGGGCCACATTCGGGTCGTCGAGTGCCGCTCCCTGGGTGCTCAGGTAGGCGCGCCAGGTCCGGTCTCCGGCGCCGACTGCGGCAGCCAGCGACTGGCAATGCCGATCCGCACCCTCGAGGTCACCGAGATTGGCGCCATCGCCGACGCCGACGCTGGTGATGAAGAACGACATATCGGCTGCGACCGCGGTCGTCGCGCCCCACAAGAGCAATGAGCCGGCCAGGACCGCCAATATCCTTTTCCCGTTGTGCATGGACCGCTCCTTCTTGTCAAAGAATAATTAAAGTATAAACACCCTCTTTTCCTATGGTCAACGGCAAGTCCACCGGTGATGGACAACTGTTTATCCCGCTGTCGCCACGCTTTCTTGCTGAATTCCGCCGAGCTGGCCGCAAAATCCGCCTCCCTTACCGTCACGTTGTGGCCTTTTCCGTCTGGCAAGCCCAGCGATGCCCTGACACCGCGCCCGGGCTGGCAGCGACTTGAGGGGTTGAGCGGTTTTTGAGCGGCAATCGAACAGCCTGACGGAGCGCGTCAGGTTTCAACCCCGCATCCGCAAGCCCTGCGGATCGTATAGCGGTTCCTCCAGCCGCCGGGCGGCGCGCCGCGCGCCGAGCAATTCGACCGCGAATTCTGCATCTTCAGCCAGTCCGACCGGTACATAGGCCAGGGCGATGCTCT
Source organism: uncultured Candidatus Competibacteraceae bacterium (assembly GCA_964390235.1). GTDB lineage: Bacteria > Pseudomonadota > Gammaproteobacteria > Competibacterales > Competibacteraceae > CAYMHN01. Next base: position 5,222 of record CAYMHN010000209.1, on the reverse strand, counting down.
GACCCACGGTATGGCCATAGCCGCCCGAGGTGACCCAGCCGACCACCTGGCCGTCGTGGAACAGCGGCTCGTTGGCGACGGCGTCGCTGTTGTCGGCATCGACCGTCAGGGCGATCAGGCGCCGCCGGGGTCCTTGCTCCTTCTCCCGCAGCGCGGCTTCGCGGCCGATGAAATCCTCTTTCCGGAAATTCACGAAGCGGCCCAGACCGGCCTCGAACGGGCCGTAATCCGGGGTGTACTCGCGCAGCCAACCGCCGAAGTGCTTCTCCAGCCGCAGGCTGTTCAGGGCATAGCCGCCGAAGTGCCGGAGTCCAAACTCCTCCCCCGCCTCCAACAGGGTCTCGTACAGCGCCAGCTGGAAATCGGTCCGGCACCAGATTTCATAGCCCAGCTCGCCGGTGAAGGAGATCCGCCCGACCTGGCACGGCACCATGCCGACGGCCATGGCGCGGAACGACAGGAACGGGAAGGCCTCGTTGCCGACATCATCCCAGACCAGACGAGCCAGCAATTCGCGCGAGCGTGGGCCAGCGATGGCGAATCCGGCCCATTCGCTGGCCAAGCTGCGTATCTGCACGGCAGCCGGCCGGTGGCATTCGAACCAGCGCAGATGGACACCCTCGTAGGCGCCGGAACCGAACAGGTAGAAGGTCTGCTCACCAGCTCGGGCGATGGTGAGGTCGCCGATCAATCGGCCATCGTCCTTGAGCATGGGCGACAGTGCCATCCGACCGACCTTGGGCAGACGAGCGGCCAAGAGTCGATCAAGAAACACCTCGGCGTCGGGGCCGCTGATCTCGTATTTGGCGAAACCGGAAGTCTCCAAAATACCGACGCCTTCGCGCACCGCGCGGCACTCCTCGGCCACCACCGGAAAGGCGTTGGAGCGACGAAAACTCAGCTGCTCGACCGGCTCCTCGCCATGCGGTGCAAAGTACAAGGCGGTTTCCAGCCCGTAGCCAGCGCCGAATACCGCGCCGCGCGCCTTGAACCGATCGTACACCGGGGTTCTGCGCAACGGCCGGCCGGCCGGGCGCACCTCGTTGGGATACGGGATCGAGAAACGCAGGCCGTAGAACTCGCGCGCCCGGACGTTGGTATAGGCCGGGGTGGCGAAGTCGCCGAAGCGCGCCACGTCCATGCCGAACACGTCCATGCCGGGGTCGCCGTCGACGATCCAGTTGGCCAGCGCCAGGCCGACCCCACCGCCCTGGCTGAAACCGGCCATCACCGCGCAGGCGACGTAAAAATTGTTCAGGCCGCGTACCGGTCCGACCAGCGGGTTGCCGTCCGGGGCGAAAGTGAACGGGCCGTTGATGGCACGCTTGATGCCGGCTTCGGCGAGGAATGGAAAGTGCTGGAAAGCCGTCTCCAGGCGGGCACTGATGCGATCGAAATCGGGCGGCAACAGCTCCTGGGCGAAGTCCCAGGGTGTTTCCCGCGGTGACCAGGGCACGGCGTTCTGCTCGTAGGTGCCGAGCAGAAAACCCTGCTGCTCCTGGCGGGTATAGATCTCGCCGGCAAAGTCCAGGGCATGCGGCAGTTCCTGGTCACGCGCGGCGATCTCGGGGACGGACTCGGTAACCAGATAATGATGCTCGATGGCCAGCAAGGGCAGTTCCAGACCAACCATGCGACCCACCTCGCGCGCCCACAGCCCGGCGGCGTTGACCACTTTCTCGGCGCGGATGGTACCCTGGTCGGTGACCACGTCCCAACCACCGTCGGCGGTCGGATTCAGCTCAATCACGCGGGTGTGGGTATGGACCTCGGCTCCCTTGAGCCGCGCCGAGCGGGCATAGGCATGGGTCACGCCGTAGGGATCGACATGGCCCTCCAGCGGATCATACAGCGCACCGACGAAATACCGCGGGTCGAACAGCGGGTGCAATGCGCTGGCTTCCTCGATGCTGATCAGCTCGCAGTCATTGCCCTGGACCCGCGCCTTGCCCTGCATGATCTTGAGGTAGTCCAATCGCTCCCGGTTGTCGGCCAGCATGATGCCGCCAGTCAGATGCACGCCGCAGGACTGGCCGGACAGCACCTCGATCTCCTGATAGAGTTCGATGGTGTATTTCTGCAAGCGGGCAACATTGGGGTCGCTGTTCAGGGTATGCATGCCGCCGGCGGCATGCCAGGTGGACCCGGCAGTCAACTCGGCGCGCTCGACCAGTACCACGTCCGACCAACCTCGCTTGGTCAGATGATAGAGCACACTGGCTCCAACTACCCCACCGCCGATCACCACGACTTGCGCATGTGACTTCATGTTCCTCCCCGATTGGCCGCCATCATTCCGCGCATCTTCAAACTTCTCACTTCAAACTTCCAACTTCTCACTCCAAAGGCGATCCGCCCTCGGCCTTGCGCCGCTCGACGAAGACGTGCAGTTCCTCGCGGATCGCCGGGTCCAGCGGCGGCGGCTGATAATCCGCCAGGATCTGCTTGTAGAGGCGATGCGCGCGCTGGGTGGCGTCCAGGCTGCCGGCATCCTGCCAGGTCTCGAAATTGCGCCAGTCCGACAGCAGCGGCCGGTAGAACGCGTGTTCATAGCGTTCCATGGTATGGGCACAAGCGAAGAAATGCCCCCCGGGACCCACTTCTTCGATCGCCTCCAGGCCCAGCTCGGCCTGGTTCACCGTCACCGGCTGGAAGAATTCGGTCAGCATCTGCAGCATCTCGGCGTCGATGATGAACTTCTCGAACGAGGCACACAGGCCGCCCTCCAGCCAGCCCAGGCCATGATAAAGCAGATTGGCATGGCCCAGAAATGCCGGCCATAGCGTCATCTGCGATTCGTACACGGCCTGGGCATCGGGGGCGTTGGATGCGTTGACGTTGGAGCTGCGATAAGGCAGACCGTAGCGTCGCGCCAGCTGGCCGCCAATCACGGTTGCCTTGGCGTTCTCGGGCGTGCCGAAGGCCGGCGAACCGGTCTTCATATCGACGTTGGAGGTGAACCCGCCGTAGATCATCGGCGCACCGGGATTGACGATCTGCAGAAAGGCGAGTCCGGCCAGCGCTTCGGCGTTCTGCTGGGCCAATGCCCCGGCCAGCGTGATCGGAGCCATGGCGCCGGCCAAGGTGAACGGCGTGACCACCACCGGTTGACCACGGCGCGCCATCTCGATCATGCCCCACAGCATCGGCTTGTCGAACTGCAAGGGGGAATTGGCGTTCACATTGGTGAACATGCTGGGTTCGCGGCACAGCTCGGCCTCGTCGAAGCCGCGCATGATGCGGACCATCTCGATCACATCGAGGATCCGGCGACGGCCCAGGGCATAGCCCGAGAACAGCTTGTCGGTCAGCTCGATCTTGGCCAGCGTCGCATCCAGATAACGCGTGCTGGCATCGCGTTCCACCGGCTCCACCGGATGACCCAGCGTGAGCTGGGCGACATTCAGGCTTTGCGCGAGGCGCAGAAAATCGCAGTAATCCTGGAAATTGCCGCTGCGACGACCTCCTTCAAGGTCACTGCAATTGGGCGGACTGCTGACGGTCGCGATCGCCATGTGGGCGCCACCGATCCTCAGATCGTGATCGGGATTGCGGGCATGGACCGTGAACTCGCGTGGCGCGCTGGCCAGCGATTCGAGCACCAGGGTACGATCGAACCGAACCCGGGAGCCATCGGTCTCCACCTCGGCCCCCGCCGCTTTGAGTATCTCGCGGGCTTCCGGCAGCAGGAAATTGATGCCTAATTCTTCGAGCAGGGTCAGCGAGGCATCATGGATGGCCTCCAACTGATCGGCACCGAGGAGTTCCAGCGGCGGGTAGGGATTGCGCAATTGCCGGAACGGCAGCTGTTCGATTCGGGGTTTTCGCTGGCCGTCATGGTGGCGACGACGGCGACCGCTGGCCTGACTGGTTCGGGACATGGCGTCGTTCCGTGCTGTTGTGACGACCTCCATGTTAGGGCGAAGGTCGTGGTACGGTTATAGTCGATCCGACCTCCGCTGTCGCGCCTTCGCTCAGAACATGTTCAATTCCAGCTTGGCCCGCATCGACATGCGCTCCGGAGTCCAGGGAGGCTCCCAGACCAGCTGCACTCGGCATTCGTTGATGCCGTCGACCGAGGCGACCGCTTCCTCTACCCAGCCGGGCATGGAGCCGGCTACCGGACAGCCCGGCGCGGTCAGGGTCATCACCACCTCGGCCTCGCCCTTGGGTTCGTCGATGAACAGATCGTAGATCAGGCCGAGTTCATAGATGTCGACCGGAATTTCCGGGTCGTAGACGCTTTTCAGCGCAGCGATGATACGCGACTCCAGCGCGTTGACCGGTTCGGCCGGTCCCGGCTGGGTGGTCTCCTCGGTCGGTTCGACCCGTTCGGGCTGATTCAGGGTTTCGGAATTCATGGCATTCACTCCGTCACAACCGGTTCGGTCTGATTGTGCAAGGCGGCCTGCAAGGCATGCCAAGCCAGGGTCGCGCACTTGACCCGACTGGGATAGTCGCGCACTCCGGTCAGTACCGCCAGCTTGCCCAGTTCAGGGGGGGGATCGCCGTCACTGGTGATCAGTTCGTGAAATTGTCCGAACAGCGCCTCGGCCTCGACCACGGTCTTGCCCTTGAGAGCGGTGGTCATCAGCGAGGCCGAGGCTGTCGAGATGGCACAGCCCTGGCCCTGGAAGGCGATGTTCCTGATCACGCCGTCCTCGATGTCGAGATAGACCGTGACCCGATCGCCACACAGCGGATTATGCCCCCTGGCCTGATGACTGGCCGGCTCCAGCACCTTGTAATTGCGGGGTCGCTTGTTGTGATCCAGAATCACTTCCTGGTAGAGATCGCGCAGATTGTCCATCAGTCGAACAGTTCTTTCACTTGGTAAATGGCCGAGATCAGGGCATCGACCTCGGCTCGGGTATTGTAGACGGCGAACGAAGCCCGCGCGGTGGCCGGCACATGGTAACGCTCCATCACCGGCTGGGCGCAGTGATGGCCGGCGCGGATCGCGATGCCCGCCTGATCGAAGATGGTGGCGATGTCATGCGGATGGACTCCGTCCAGCATGAATGACAATACACCCGTCTTGTCACGCGCCTCGCCGATGATCCGCAGCCCCGGCACCTGGCGGCACCGGGCGGTGGCGTACTCCAGTAGATCCTGTTCATGGGCGGCGATGGCGTCGATACCAACCCGCTCGACCCAGTCCAGCGCCGCGCCCAACGCTATGGCGCCGCTGATATGCGGGGTGCCGGCCTCGAACTTGTGCG
>CAYMHN010000208.1:0-6629 GCA_964390235.1 uncultured Candidatus Competibacteraceae bacterium | reverse complement strand
GGAGAATCCGCGCTTGATGGGCCTCGACTCGCTCGGCCCGTGTCACCGGCGCCATGTTGAAGGCGATGTAGGCCAGCACGTCATACAGGTCACTGTTCTCTGCTTCGATCAGCTTGCCCACCTCCGCCAACTGCTGCCAGCCGTAGCCCTTCTCCTCTAGCCCCTCCAGGAGCTTTCTCCGAGTGTCCGGGCGCCCCCAGAAACGGCGAAGCTCATCCTCGTCCTTGAACAGATCAGGAAGATCCCCGAACAGACGCTCGATGAACAGGACCACGCTCTCGACGTTGTAGGCCAGCGACAGGCCTCCGGCCAGGCCGAGCAGGGTGCCGATCAGGCCGATGGCCACTCCCTGGACCATGAAAATGCCCATGATCGAGCGCGGCGAGGCACCCAGGGTGCGCAGAATGGCGATGTCGGACTGTTTGTCGGTGACCACCATGACCAGGGTGGAGACGATATTGAACGCCGCCACCGCGACGATCAGCATCAGGATGATGAACATGGCCGTTTTTTCGATCCGGACCGCCCGGAAATAGTTGGCGTGTTCCCGGGTCCAGTCGCTGATGCGATACAAACCATCCAGATTCATGGCCAACTCGCGCACGATGCGTGGCGCCTGGAACATGTCGCTGAGCCGCAGGCGCAGACCGGTCACCGCATCGTCCAGCCGGAACAGCAGGGCCGCGTCTTCCACGTGCACCAGGGCCAGATTGCGGTCGTAGTCGTACATGCCGGTGGCGAACAGGCCAACCACGGTGAAGCGCTTGAGCACCGGCACCGTGCCCAGGGGAGTGGTACGGGCCTGGGGCGTGATCACGGTGACCCGGTCACCGGTGACCACACCCAGGATGGCGGCCAACTGTTCGCCCAGGATGATGCCGAATTCGCCGGGGCGCAGATTATCCAGACTGCCCAGCACCAACTTGTCCCCCACCTCCGAGACCTGCCGTTCCTGAGCCGGCAGTATGCCCTGCAGCAAGGCCCCGCTGACCTGGTCGCCGACGTTCAGCATGGCCTCGGCACTGATGAAGGGTGCTCCACCCAGCACTCGGGGGTCGGTCTCGACCCGCTCCAGTACTTGGTCCCAGTCCCGCAAGCGGCCGTCAAAGCCGCTGATGGTGGCATGCGGGGTCAGACTGAGGATACGGTCGCGTACCTCTTTCTGGAAGCCGTTCATGACCGACAGCACGGTGATCAATGCGGTGATGCCCAGCGCCATGCCCAGCATCGAGGTCAGGGAAATGAACGAGATGAAATGATTGCTGCGCTTGGCACGGGTATAACGCAGGCCGATATAGAGTTCCAGAGGTCGAAACATGAATGGCGATGTACCGCTGATGGGGGCGGACGAAATTCGGGCCGCGCTAGGCGGCCCGCGGGGTAGGCTGTAGTCTAGAGCATCCCGTCATGCGGGACAATCGGCGGGATACCGGGTTGTTCCCCGTGATGGCTACCCTCAGTCGAAGGACATGCGCTCGCGGTTGTTGTCGATGATGGCATTGCCGATGCCGTTGATCCTGGTCTTGAGATCGTCGGGGGAGGCGAACGGGCCATTGGCCTCGCGTTCCGCGACGATGGCCTGGGCTCTGGCCGAGCCGATACCGCTGAGCGAAGTCAGTTCGGTGACGGAGGCATTGTTGATATTGATGGTCTGGGCATGGGCCACGCCCAACATCAGGGACAGCAGAAGGGCAAACAGAATAGTCCTTGGCGACGTCATTGCATATCTCCTTATGTGATCCATTGCGTATATCTTCCGGTGCGTTGTGACGCAGTTCAAAAATACCAACATTGATCCGTTTGACAAGAGGCTTATGGAGTTTCCGAGCAAATTTTAACAATTGTTTTCAATACTCCCAGGGGATCGGCGGCCCGGGTCACCGGCCGACCGATGACCAGATGACTGGCTCCGGCCGCCAGGGCGGCCGCCGGGGCCATGGTGCGACGCTGGTCATCGGCCGATGTCGGATCGAGTCGTATCCCCGGGGTGACCAGCAACGGGTCCGGTCCGAGTTCGCGCCGCAGCAGGCCGGCTTCCCGGGCCGAGCAGACCAGACCGTCGAGATCGGCGGATCGGGCCAGTCGTGCCAGGCGCAGTACCAGCTGTTCGGGGCTTTCCCGCCAGCCCAGGCTGGCCAAATCCTCCTGCTCCAGGCTGGTCAGCACGGTAACACCCACCAGCAGCGGCCGTGGCGAATAGCCGGACAGGGCATCCCGGGCCGCCATCAGCATGCGCTGCCCACCCGAGGCATGCACATCCATCATCCAGACCCCGAGTTCCGCCGCCGCGCGGCAGGCCGCCGCCACCGTGTTGGGGATATCGTGAAACTTGAGGTCCAGAAAAATCTCATAGCCGCGTGCTTGCAGGATTTCGATCAGACCGGGTCCGGCGCGGGTGAACAGTTCCTTGCCGATCTTGAGCCGGCACAGCGTCGGGTCGAGCCGCGCGGCGAGGGCCGTGGCTTCCTCCGCGGTCGGATAATCCAGGGCGATGATGATGGGACTGGTGGTCATGCGGGACGATCTCGTGGTGTTCAAGCGGGGTGACTGCGACAAACCAGGTCGGGCAGCGGCTTGATCGATTCCCACTGCTTGCAACTGGGGCACTGCCAGTTCAGGGACTTGACGGTGAATCCGCATTGATCGCAGCGGTAATGGGCGGCGCCGTCGAGCATCCGGCCGCTGGCCCGGTACAGGGTTTGCAAGTCGCCGCGCTCACCATCCTCTCGCTGCACATTGATTTCGATCAGCGTGCGCAGACCGATGATCGTGGGTTGCTGTTCCAGCGCTTCGGCCAAGAAGGTCAATGCCCGGCTGGATTCCCCGGATTGGGCCAGGTGCCGTGCCAGCCGTGCGGTCAGCCAGCCGTAGCGGTAACGCTGCTGCATGTCCTGCAACCAGCGTGTATAGGCTTCGGTCTGGTTCAGCGTGTTGTAACAGTTCTCCAGGGGTATCAGTACCTCGCTCAGATAAAGCGGGTTCTGGCTTTCCACGTTGCTCAGTACCTTGATGGCCTGGCGCTGGTCCCGCTGCAAGGCCAGGCGAGCCAGCAACAGGCTGGCCCTGACACAGCGGGAATGGCGGCGCAGCGCTTCGCGCAGCCAGCGGCCGGCCTCCTCGGGCGCATCCCGATCCAGGGCCAACAGGGCGAGTTCGCAGCAGTAATGGGCCGCTTCCACCTGGCGTACCTGACCGGTCATCCGTTCCAGCAGATCGCAATACTGGATGGCCTGTAGCCAGTCCTTGCCCTGTTCGTACAGCTTCAGCAGCCGATTCAAGGCCTGGGCAGCCCCCTCGCTGGCGGGGTCCTGCTCGATGAGCGCGCGGAATAGCGTCTCGGCGCGATCGAACAGCCCCGCGCGCAGGTAATCCTCGGCCAGTTCCAGTGTCGCCCGCTGCCGTTGGGCTATGGACAGATCGCCACGCACGGTCAGATGATGGTGGATATGAATGGCGCGTTCCACTTCGCCACGATGGCGGAACAGTACCCCCAGCATGATCTGGGTCTCCACCGTCTCCTGATCCAGTTCGGCCATGCGGGCGAAGACTTCCAGTGCCTGATCCGGCTTGTCATCGAGCAGGTAATTGAGACCGCGAAAATAGTCGGAGCGAGCGCTACGCGGCGCCACGGTGGTCCGGTTGTCGCTACGTCGGGCCATCCACCAGCCGGAAGCCGCCGCGACCGGTAGCAGCAACCAGAACAGACCGAACAGATTGGACAGGCTTTCGATGGCTGGAACCGACATGGCTGGTCCGCCGGTGGCGAACAGGAGTAAGGCAAGGACGCGCTATCATGCCATGCCCGGGCGGTTACGCCTAGCAGACCGGGATGATGATCCGCCAACCGACGATCAGCTACGGATTGGCGTTCAGCGCGCCGTTGACCCGGTTGCGCAATTCCTTGCCGGGTTTGAAGTGGGGCACGTACTTCCCGGTCAGACTCACGGCGTCACCGGTCTTCGGGTTGCGGCCGACTCTGGGAGGGCGGTAATGCAGCGAGAAACTGCCGAACCCGCGAATTTCTATGCGCTCGCCACCGGCCAGAGCCTCGCTCATGTGTTCGAGCAGGGTCTTGACGGCCAGCTCGACGTCCCGGAACGGCAGATTGCTGTTGTTCTGGGCGAGTTTGTCGATCAATTCCGATTTGGTCATTGCGGATACCGATGGCTGATCGTACGGGATGCCGCGACCGGCGCAGCCGGTCGCGGCCGGGACATGAGACTGCCGCTCAGTCCTTGCTCATCTGCTCCTTGAGCAGATCGCCCAAGGTCGTGGTGCCCGTGCTCTTGCGAGTGTAATCCTGTATGACCTCGGCTTCCTCGGCGACTTCCTTGGCCTTGATCGACAAGGTAATGGCACGGTTTTTCTTGTCCACATTAACGAACTTCGCTTCCACTTCGTCGCCGACCTTGAGCACGTTGCGGGCGTCCTCGATCCGCTCGCGGCCGATTTCCGAGGCGCGCAGCATGCCTTCGATGCCATTCCCGAGATCGATCACGGCGCCCTTGGCATCGACCGAGGCGACCTTGCCCAGCACGACGCTGCCCTTGGGATTGTCGGCCACGAAGTTCGAGAAGGGGTCCTTGTCGAGCTGCTTGATACCCAGCGAGATCCGTTCGCGTTCGGCATCCACGGCCAGCACCACGGCCTCGACTTCCTGGCCCTTGCGATATTCGCGGATGGCTTCCTCGCCTGGCAGGTTCCAGGAAATGTCGGACAGATGCACCAGTCCGTCGATATTGCCATCCAATCCGATGAAAATGCCGAAATCGGTGATCGACTTGATCTTGCCGGCCACCCGGTCGTTCTTCTGGTACATGGAGGCGAACTCATCCCAGGGATTCGGCGAGCATTGCTTCATGCCCAGCGAGATCCGGCGCCGTTCCTCGTCGATGTCCAGCACCATGACTTCGACTTCGTCGCCAGCGGTCACCGACTTGTAGGGGTTGACGTTCTTGTTGGTCCAGTCCATTTCGGAAACATGCACCAGACCCTCGACGCCTTCCTCGATCTCGACGAAGCAGCCGTAGTCGGCGATATTGGTGACCGTGCCGAACAAACGGCTGCTGATCGGATAACGTCGAGTGATGTCTTCCCAGGGATCGGCGCCGAGTTGCTTGAGACCGAGCGAGACCCGGTTGCGCTCGCGGTCGAACTTGAGCACCTTGATCTCGATCTCGTCGCCGACGTTGACCACCTCGGCGATGTCGGTGATGTGCAGCAGGCCGTCGATGCCGCCCAGATCCAGGAAGGCGCCGTAATCGGTCAGGTTCTTGACCACCCCTTTCAGTACCTGGCCTTCATGCAGGCTTTCCAGCAGGGCTTCGCGTTCGGCGCTGTACTCGCGTTCGACTACCGCCCGGCGCGAGACCACGACGTTGTTGCGGCGCTGATCAAGCTTGATGACCTTGAATTCCAGTTCCTTGCCTTCCAGGTAGGAGGCATCGCGGACCGGACGTACATCGACCAAGGAGCCGGGCAGGAATGCGCGAATCTCGCCGATATCGACGGTAAAGCCGCCCTTGACCTTGCCGCTGATCATGCCGCTGATGATTTCGTTGGCCTCGAAAGCGCTTTCCAGCATGTTCCAGATCTTGGCGCGTTTGGCTTTCTCGCGCGACAAGCGGGTTTCACCGAAGCCGTCTTCCACCGCGTCCAGGGCGACTTCGACATCGTCGCCGATCTGCACTTCCAGTTCGCCGCTGTCGTTGTAGAACTGGTCGATGGGGATGATGCCTTCGGACTTGAGGCCAGCATTGACCACGACATTGCCGTCACGAATATCCACCACCTTGCCGGTGACGATGGAGCCAGGCTGCATCTGGCTCTCGTTCAGGCTCTGTTCGAATAATTCAGCAAAACTTTCCGTCATTGGAGATTGGCTCATTGGCAGACGAATCCGCCGGTTGATTGATAATCGTCCGTACCGCTGGTCGGCCTGGACCCCGTCAGTGTCGAGTATTCATTCGTTGCTTTACGATGGCCAGGGCCCGCGCCCTGACCTCGGCTATGGTCGCGTCGGTGGTGTCCAGAACCATGGCATCGGCCGCCGGCCGTAGTGGAGCTACCGTTCGCTGGGCGTCCCGCGCATCCCGCTCGGCGATTTCTCGCACGAGGCTGGGAAGACTAGCACTGATTCCTTGCTCCATCAACTGCTTATGACGGCGTTGTGCGCGGATTTCGGGACTGGCGGTGATGAACAGCTTGACCGCCGCCCGCGGGAATACCACCGTGCCCATGTCGCGACCATCGGCGACCAGCCCCGGTGGCTGGCGAAAAGCATGCTGCCGGTCGAGCAAGGCTAATCGGACCTCGGCCAGGGCCGCGATCCGCGAAGCGGTGTCGCCGATGGCCTCGGTGCGGATCGCCGAACTGACGTCCTCACCATCGAGCAGGATCCGCCGGGTCGAACCGGTGAATTCGACATCCAGCTCCTTGGCCAGCCGGGCCAGCGCCGGCGGGTCATCCAGTTCCACCCCATGCCGGAGTGCGGCCAGTGCGGTCAACCGGTAGAGGGCGCCGGAGTCCAGCAGATGCCAGCCCAGCTCCGCCGCCAGCCAGCTGGCCAGGGTACCCTTGCCGACGCCGCTGGGACCATCGATGGCGATGACCGGAATCGAGGAGTTCAA
>CAYMHN010000207.1:0-6644 GCA_964390235.1 uncultured Candidatus Competibacteraceae bacterium | reverse complement strand
CCAGCGTAACCGGCAAGCTGTCCGCTCTCGAGCGCCCGGGCAATTGCATCGCGGTCGCAGATCTTGCCGCGTGCCGTATTGACAATGTACGCGCCGCGTTTCACCTTGCCGATGAGCGCGTCGTTGAACAAATGCTCGGTCTCTGGGTGCAGCGGGCAGTTGATCGTGATCACGTCGCAAACTTGCACCATTGACTCGACGTTGGAGTGACAGGTCAGGTTGAGATCCTGCTCGACACTCTCAGGTAGCCGGTGGCGGTCCGTGTAGTGCAGCTTGACGTCAAACGGTTTCAACCGTCTCAGCACCGCCAAACCGATGCGTCCTGCGCCCACTGTTCCGACCTCCATCCCTTCCAAGTCGTAGGACCTCGAGACGCAGTCGGCGATATTCCAACCCCCGTTGACCACCCACTGGTAGGACGGAATGTAATTGCGCACCAGCGACAGAATCATCATCACCACGTGCTCGGATACGCTGATGCTGTTACAGTAGGTGACTTCGGCAACCGTGATACCCTGCTCGATGGCGGCCTGAAGATCGACATGATCCGAGCCGATCCCCGCCGTAATGGCCAGCTTCAGCTTGGGCGCTTTGGCGATCCGCGCTGCCGTGAGGTAAGCGGGCCAAAACGGCTGGGAGATCAGGATTTCCGCATCCGGAAGCTCTCTTTCCAACAACGAGTCCGGGCCATCCTTGTCCGACGTGACGACCAGCGTGTGGCCCTGTTCTTCGATAAACTTACGCAGCCCGAGGTGACCGGAAACACTGCCCAATAGCTGCCCTGGTTTGAAATCGATTTTCTTGGGGTTCGGCAAGGTCTGGCCGCCGGGATAACGTTCCAGCCTCGGAATATCATCGCGAGCATAGGATTTCGGGTAACCCTCTATGGGGTCGTCGTAGAGCACACAAATAACCTTGGCCATTTCTTTTCCTCCTCCAAGTTATAAAGATCGCTGGCCTGTCGGAAAACGCGAGCCATCAATCGGCCCGCCGCTTGCCCGATAGTCTCCCATCGCAGGCAATCGTTTGTGCCGGCCGAACACGCCGCGTGCGGCCGAGTGTGCGAAATTTTCCGGTGGAGCGCGGGGGGCGTGCCCAATGACGGTGTAGCGCGCACAGCCGCCGCCCAGGTGGTCGTAGATCCCGCCAGCCGCCATACGGTCCAACGTCAACTCGAGGGACCTGAGGAGCCCCGGCTCACGCGTCAGGTGGTAGATGCGCAGGACCAGGTCGTGGCATGCAGGGTTAGGGAACTTGGGCGCCCCGCCGATCCCGCCGTGCATCGGATCGCAGTTCTCGGCAAAGAACCGTGCGGCCTTGGCCGGCGCGTTTCCGTCTTTCGGCCTCTCGCCCCCGAGAAGTCGTTCCTTCATGACTCGGTAGCCGTTGAGAAACTGTTCGACGTTCTGGCGCAGCTCATCGCGCTCGTTCTTCCAGGCCTTACTCAGCGCGAGAACGAGCCGCACGAATCCAGGTCTCCCGAAACCATCCTGCGGTGGGAAGTACGTTCCGCCGAAGAACGATTCGCCCCGCGGGGTCATGAAGACCGTCAGCGGCCAGCCCCCGCCTTGCCCCATCATCTGAGTCACTTTCTGGTAGACGTCATCGATGTCGGGGCGCTCCTGGCGGTCGACTTTGATGTTGACAAAACGCTCGTTCATAATGTGAACGACGTCTGAGTTCTCGAACGACTCGTGCGCCATGACGTGGCACCAGTGGCACGCGGCGTACCCAACCGACAGGTGGATGGGCTTGTCCTCCTCTCGGGCTCGGTGAAATGCCTCTTCTCCCCACGGATACCAATCGACAGGGCTCTCGGCGTACTGCCGGAGATACGGCGACGTTTCCTTAGCCAATCGATTTGGCATCGAGTACCTCTCTACGTCCCGCCCGCAGCGACTCGGTTGAGGTCGGCCAGGAAGTCCGCCACCGACCGACTGCCTGAGGTCCCGTGCAGGAACTATCCGTCCGCGTCCGTGTAGAAAACGAAAGGCAGCGAACGCGCCCAAGACATGTGCAAGGCCCAGAGCTCCTGCACCTCGGGGTCTGGCTGATCGCAATCAATAGCCACCGCCACGAACGGCTGGTTGAGTCGGGCCTTGACCGCCTCCTTGGGAATGGCGCCCTCGACCAGGGCACGACAAGCCCCTCAAGGCCCCGCCCGGCCAAGCTCAATGAACACCTTCTTGCGCTCGCCTCGGGCGGCAGCAAGGCCGTCGGCGAGAGAGGTGTACCACCTGACCGCGCCACGATCGTTGAAGTGGGGGTGGGCTCCCGGTGTGTTTGGCATCGTTCGCTTGCTCCTCTCAAATGCAACACGAGTCTCGCTAGCCGCAGCGAGGGCATTGGTAATGGCTGTGAATCCGCTCCATCTTGACGAAACAGGTCGGGCAGCGGTCTGCTAGATCGGCAACGTCGCAGGAGCCGACCGAATGATGTTGGTCCCAGCCAGCGGCTTTTCCGATCACGTCCGCCGTCGTCCGATCCTGCGTCTCGGAATTGGTCATGGTTCTTGTCCCCATGTCTCGCTTCGCCATCGACGTCTCCTAGACCGTGCGCTGGTAGAAGGGTTTCTCGCCGGCCGCGTGGTCAGTCGTGTCCACGATGTCGACAATCTCCGGTGCCACCCTGCGCACCATGACCTCGAACCCCTGTCGCAAGGTTACGGAAGAGGCAGCGCAACCCTGGCAGCCTCCGCTCATCGCAATGAAGAGGTTGCCGTGCCGAACGTCGACAATTGAGATCTTCCCGCCATGGCTTGCGATGGAACGATTCACTTCGCGGTCCAGGAGTTCCTGAACGCACGCACGAATCTCGCCGTCGGTTCGGCCTCCATGCGCTTTCGCTCGGTGATGTCGGACAAGCCGGCGATCAGCGCCGCCTCGCCGCGATATTCGAGGGGCGCAACAGAGATCGTCACCCACTTTTCCCGACCGTCACTGTGGCGGAACCGCAGTTCCTCGCTCCCCGCTTCGCCCGCATCCAGAATGTCCGCCAGGGCTGTTCTGTCCGCCAGCTCAGGCAAAAACGACTGAAACGACCGGTTTCTGGCAGCTTCGGCCGAGGTCCCAAGCAGTTCGCAGAATTGCGGATTCACATGCTGGATATGGTACTGGCTCCGATCAACGATGACGAGCGCAACCGGCGCAGTCGAATCAATGGCCCTGAACCGTGCCTCGTCTTCGCGCAGCCGCATTTCGGCACGCTTCCGGTCGGTGACTTCGGTGTAGATCGAAATGAAGCCGCCGGAAGAGACCGGATGGCGCTGCACTTCGAGGATGCTGCCATCGGGGCGGCGGCGCTCGAAGGTGTGCGGTTTGACGAGCAGCGACAGCCGCTGCTGGACAACTTCCTCGACGTCGGCATCTCCGAACTCCCCGCGCTTGCCGAGATAGCGGAGGTAATCGGCGAAGGTAAGTTTGCCGGACAGGAAGGCTTCCGGCATCTCGAGGTATTCGCGGAAGCGTCTGTTGCAGGCCAGCAACCGATGTTCGCCGTCATACATGGCCACGCCCTGGTCCATGTTCTCCAGGGCTGCAGACTGCTGTACGGCCTCCTCAGTCCGCCGCCTTGCTTCGTGCAGCGCCGCCGCCAGCCGTTCCGCCATGGTGTCGGTGGCGCCGGCCAGCAGTGCAACCTCGTCGCGCCCCACGATACCGGTCCGCGCCGCGAGGTCGCCCTCGGAGATCCGTTCGACAGTCCCCATGAGGGCCATGCCGGGACGCATCAGCCGGTTGCGCAGGACAAGCATCATCGCCAGCGTCCCAAGAACCAAGAGCGCGCTGGTAGCCAGGATGACCAGCAGAAGCGTTTGGGCGTGAGCGTTGTACAGATCGAGCTCCCTCTGCGTGCGCTGGTCGATCATTGTCAGGAACTCGCCGACCGGCTGCATGATGGCCGCCTTGGCTTGGTGGTAGCGCTCGCCATGCAGCAACTCGATCGCCATCTGGCGATCGGGCGGCCCGATGACAGAGAAACTGCCGGTGTCATCATCGAACTGGCCCCTGACGGCGTGCATCGAGACCTCCTCCAGGCCCACCAGCTCGTCGGACTGCAACTGCGACTGTCTCAGCTTGCTGAACTCCTCCGGGGTCAATCCGGCCTTCAGCATCCGCTCTTCGAGCGAAGAGGTCTCGCCGCCTTCCGACGCCGGCTCAGGCAGAACGCCCATGATGACCAGGTCCCAGTACACGCCTCCATAGCCTTCCGGACGCGGCAGCATGCCTTTGCGGATGTTGAGGACCTGCCGGAAGTGCCGTGCGAACCGCTCATCGCCGGTCGCCACATAGGTGCGCGCGAAGCGGGTCAAGTCGTCCGACGACTGGCGCAACTCCTCCGCCAAACGGTACGACGTGAACCGCCGCTCCTGCGCCTCCTCCACCCCCAGCAGGTTGTCGTACAGTGTTGTCGTCATCACTGTAATGCCGGCCGCCAGGGAGACGATGAAGACGATGTAGACGACCAGTAGGTTGCGGATCTTCATGGTTCAGGACCGGGAAGTTCTGCGGTTTTCGGTTCCGTCACACCGGAAATCGGTACAGGATACCGGCTACATTTCCAACCTGTCCAGATGAACGACCCAATCGCCCATCCCGGGAATAGCATAACCCTCCGGAGAGCATTGTGAAAGCCACAGTACGTCACTGGTAATCGCCTGCTCCAGATTCCCCGCCGTGGCATGAGGCGCCGGCCGACCACCGGAGTCGACCTGGTCGCGTCGCTGGCGTGCACGAGCCGCGCAGCTGCCAGCGCTCGGCGCTGATCGGACGAACGCTTATGCCAACCGCGAGGCTTCCGGACTCGGTCGATAAGGCCAGACCGGCAGAGATCCAGAGGGCCGTGGGGTTTCTTCAGGATGCGCTGGTTGACGGCCCGATGCCGGTAACGGATCTGGAGGCCCACTACGAGTTCGCCCGCCACAGCGAGGGTCAGCGGACTGCACTGCTGATGTCCGTTCAAAGCTCGAAACCGACATCCATGGACTGTCCGTCAGCCTAAGCTCCTCCTGTCTTACCGAGCTTATGGTTTGTAGTGGCGCGGCCAATTCTGTCCGACTATGATCCAGTCGAGGGTGACTCATCTGGGATGTGTCGGCAAAGTGGGCCGCGGCTGCGCCTCCGGCGTCTCGCGGAAACCTGGGGGGAGCATGAACATTTCGACCAGGTCCGAGGATGTGTCCCGGGCCATTCGATACGCTGTCGACGAAACGCCGCCGCATCCGCTGTCCGCCCTCCTCGGCTTCCAGGTGGTGGTGCTGATCATCGCCGGCATCGCCCTGACCCCGCTGGTGGTCCTGCGCGCCGTCGGAGTTGAGCAGCAGAGCGGTACATGGGTCGTGTTTGCGGCCCTTCTGATCAGTGGCATCGCGACGATGCTCCAGGCTTGGCGCGTAGGCACCATCGGCGCCGGTTACGTTCTATTCATGGGCACCTCGGGCGCCTTCATCGCCATCGGCATTTCCGCCGTTGCGGCCGGGGGGCTGCCGTTGCTTGCCACGCTGATCGCCGTCTCGGCTTTGGTGCAGTTCCAGTTCGCGGCCCGGCTCGGGCTGCTGCGCCGGATCGTGACGCCGACAGTCGGCGGCACAGTCATCATGCTGATTGCGGTAACCGTCCTGCCCATCGGCTTCGGACTGCTGACCCAGGTTCCCGCCGGCACGGCGTCCGCTGACTGGGTTGCACCAGCGATTGCGACGTTCACTTTTGTCGTGATGATCGGCCTGTCGCTGTTCGCGCGCGGGCCCCTCAGGCTGTGGGGGCCGTTGATCGGCATCGTTGCCGGCTTGCTCGTGTCAGTTCCCTTCGGCCTGTTCGATCTAACCGCGGTCCGCGCGGCGCCCTGGATTGGCCTTCCAGATGCTGCATGGCCCGGGCTCGATCTCTCGTTCGGGCGGGAATTCTGGGGTCTGCTGCCGGCGTTTGTGATCGTCACGATCGTGGGCGCCATCGAGACTTACGGCGACGGCATCGCCATTCAACGGGTGTCCCACCGCACCCACCGCCCGCTGGATTTCAAGGCCGTGCAGGGCGCCGTCAACGCCGACGGCGTTGGCAATCTGCTGTCCGGGCTCGCCGGAACACTGCCCAACACCACCTATTCGACCAGTATCGCCATCGTCGAGATCACCGGGGTGGCGTCGCGCCGGGTGGCCATTTACGGAGGGACGATCCTCGCCCTGCTGGCGTTTTCGCCAAAGATCTCGCTGCTGCTGCAGGCCGTCCCCAATCCCGTCCTCGGCGCCTTCATCGTGCTCATCCTGATCATGCTGTTCGGGCACGGCCTGCGCATGGTCACCGAAGGCGGGTTGTCGTACGAGAACGGCTTCGTCGTCTGCGTCTCCTTTTGGCTCGGGATGGGCTTCCAGCACCAGTGGATCTTTCCCGACCATCTGCCTGGCTGGTCGCGCATCATCCTCGACAACGGCATGACTGCCGGTGCTATCGTGGCGATCATGATGATACTGGCGCTCGGCCTGCGGGGCGGTCCGCGGCGGCGGCGCGTGATTCGCGCCAGCCCCGCTGCCATCCCGGCGGTGCACGACTGGCTGAGAGAACTCGCTGTCCCGCTCGGCTGGGACCGCCAAGCCGTCATGCGCCTGCAACTCCTTGCCGAAGAGGCGATGCTGTATTTGCTACAGCAGGCCC
>CAYMHN010000206.1:0-6646 GCA_964390235.1 uncultured Candidatus Competibacteraceae bacterium | reverse complement strand
AGCTGGGTGAAGCCCATCACCGCCAGGTCGGTGGGCCGATTGCGGCGGGCGGCGGCCAGCACGCCCAGCGGGATGGCGATCAAGGTGGACAGGCTGATCGCCAGCAGGGCCAGCGGCAGGCTGACCACCACCCGGTCGGCGATCAGCTCGCCGACCGGTCGGGCATAGGTGTAGGACATGCCCAGATCGCCGCGCAGCAGCCCGCCGACCCAGTCCAGATAACGGATCAGGGCGGGCCGGTCCAGTCCCAACTGGGCGCGCAGCGCGGCCAGCGTGTCCTCGCGGGCATTGACCCCCAGCATCACCGCCGCCGGATCCCCCGGCAGCAGCTCCAGCACCGCGAACACGACGACCGATGCTACCCATAGCGTGATGATCAGGGCCAGTAGCCGTTTGGCGATGAAAACGCTCACCGTGTCAGCGAACTTACTCGACCCAGCGGACCCCGGTCAGGTCATTGGCCTGTACCGGGCTGTCATGCCACAGGCCCTCGATTTCGGCATTCCAGACCCCGTGCTTGGCCAGCTGGAACAGAAAGCCGTTGACCGAGTCCTCGGCGATGATTTCCTGGGCGCGGGCCAGCAGGGCATAGCGATCACCGTCGTCGGTGGTTGCGGCCAGCGCCTCGATGATCGCGTCGAACTCCGGATTGCGGTAATTGAAGTAGTAATCCTCACGCGCGTAGATGTCGATGTCCATGGGCTCGGTATGCGAGACGATGGTCAGATCGTAATCCTTGCCGCGGAATACCTGCTCCAGCCACTGGGCCCATTCGATGGGGATGATTTCCAGCCGGATGCCGACCTCCGCCAGCTGGGCGGCGACGATCTCGCCACCGCGCCGGGCATAGCTGGGTGGCGGCAGCTTGAGGGTCGCCCGGAAGCCGCCCGTATGGCCGGCCTCGGCCAGCAGGGCACGGGCCCGTTCCGGATCGTGGGGGTAGAGGTCGATCAGATCCACATGGGCCGGATGATGCGGCGCGAAATGGCTGCCGATCGGGGTACCGTAGCCGAACATGGCGCCATCGATGATGCTCTGACGGTCGATGGCGTGGGCGATGGCCTGGCGCACGCGGAGATCGTCCAAGGGTGGACGGGCGTTGTTCATGGCCAGGATGGTTTCACCTTCGGTACTGCCGATCACCACGGTGAAGCGCGGGTCGGCCTCGAACTGGCTCATCAGCTCCGGCGCCGGGAAATTGGGAAACGCATCGATATCGGCGGCCAGCATGGCGGCGGCGGCGGCGGCCGGGTCGGGGATGAACTTGAAGGTGGCGGTCGCCAGCGCCACCGGCTCGCCCCAGTAATCGGGATTGCGCTCCAGTTCGACCCGGTCGCCGCTGACCCAGCGCCGGAACCGCAATGGACCGGTGCCCACCGGCTGGGTACGGTTGGTCGCGGCGCTGGCCGGAGAGACGATGACCGCATCGCCCCAGCCCAGATGGTAGAGAAAGGACCCGGTCTGGCGTTTGAGCCGGATGACCACGGTATGCGGGTCGAGGGTTTCCATGGCCGCTATGGGTTCGAAGATCTGCTTCTGGGCGTTGACCGAGTCCTCCGCCATGGCTCGCTCGAAGGAGTACACCACGTCGGCGGCGGTCAGCGGGGTACCGTCGTGAAACCTCACCCCCTCGTGCAGCTGGAAAGTGTAGCTCAGGGCCTCGTCGCCAATGGTTACATCGTGGGCCAGCAGCAACTGCACCGCGCCGGTTTCGGTGATCCGGGTCAGACCCTCGAACACATTGGCGTAGGTGACCTCCTTGATGGCAGCCGCCGCGCCGGCGGTGGGATCGAGATGCGGCGGTTCCAGGACCATGCCCAGGGTCAGATGATCGCGTGCCGCCAGGGCGATCTGCGTGGTAAGGGCCAGCGCTGCGCTCAGCGCGACCAGCAGCGAGCTTCGGATAGGCATCATGGGTTATCCCTCGGGACGGATTGATTCAGGTCAGAACTCAATGGCCAGGCGCTCCGACCGATCCGGATCACGGTTCGACTCCGAGCAGATCCAGGGTGGCCAGGGCCATCACCTGCGCCGATTGCACCAGATGGGTTATCTCGACATATTCATCCGGCTGATGAGCCAGGTCGAGTATGCCGGGACCGTAGGCGATGCAATCGTGCAGGTGGCCGATGCGGGCGATGTGTTTCTGGTCATAAGTACCGGGCGAGGCGATCAGCTCGGGTGCGCGATCCAGTACCCGGCGGATGGCCCGGTCCACGGCCCGTACTACCGGCGCGTCCGATTCGGTCATGGTGGGCAGCACTTCCATCAGATCGCGCAGCAGGTAGCGGAAGCCCGGCCGCTCGGCGGCCACCGCGTCGAGCAGCTCGGTGAACTCGCGCTTGACCTCGTCCAGGCTTTCCTCGATCAGGAACCGTCGGTCGATGACCAGCCGGCAGGAATCCGCCACCAGCGGGCTGGGCAGGCCGTCGAAACCCTCGTCCAGACCGCCGTGCAAGCTGTTGAGATTGAGCGTGGAATGGCGGGCGCCGGGCGGTTCCACCGGCATCCGGGTGGTACGCTGGGCCAGTCGAGGCAGCAGTTCGCGCTCGATCCGGGCCAGCACCGCCCCCATGTGGCGGATGGCGCTGTCGCCCAGAAACGGCATGGAGCCGTGGGCGATACGGCCGAAGGTCTCCAGCTCCGCCCACCAGACACCGCGATGTCCGAGGCAGATGCGGTCGACATTCAACGGCTCCGGGATGATGACGTGATCCACCCGGGGCCGCGAAAAATGCCCCCGGCTGGCCAGGTAGGCGACACCAGCATGGCCCCCGGATTCCTCGTCCACGGTGGCGGAGATCTCGATCGCGCCGGGAAAGCGGATGCCCGCTTCCAGCAGTGACTCGACCGCGACCACGCTGGCCGCGATACCGCCTTTCATGTCGCAGCTGCCGCGGCCGTAGACCCGCCCGTCGCGTACCTCGGCGGCGAACGGGTCCACGGTCCAGCCGCGTCCGGCGGTGACCACATCGATATGGCCGTTGAAATGGACACAGGGGCCGGGGCCATGGCCGTCCAGTCGGGCTACCAGATTGGTGCGCGGATAGCGTGCGCTATCGCCCCGACTGCCAGTGGCCCGGATGTAGTCCACCTGGAAACCGCTGGCGGCCAGCCGTTGCCCCAGCAACTCGGCGCACTCCGTGTAGGCTTCGCCCGGCGGGTTGACCGTGGGGATCCGGATCAGCTCCCGGGTCAGATCGACCAGCCGGTCTTCGCTGGCGGCTATCCGCTGCAGCAAGCTGGCGTGTGCGAACATTCAGTCATCGTGGATCGGGCCTATGCCCAGCAGCCACAGCTTGGTGAAGTTGGCCAGCTGCACCGGTGACAGCTTGTTCGCATTGATGGCATAGCTGATCTCGCTGTGGGTGGCGGTTTCCTCATCACCACTGCCGATGAACCGTGAGTCGTTGAAGTAGGCTCGCCCGAGCAGGCCTGGAATGCGGTTGTCCTCGGCGAAGAACACGTCTTCCTCGGAGGCGCTGTCATCGAAGAAGGCCGAGGCGGCGTCGGTGGCGAAATCGCCCTCATTGAACCGCAGATTGAACTCGTAGTACCCGGTATAAGCACGGTCCTGACCCTTCAGGTTGACGCTGCCTTCCTCGTCCACCCAGCGGATGGTCCCGGTAATCACATCCTCGGCCGGTTGTTCGTTCCGCAAGTAGTTCATGCGGATGCCTTCGGTGATCCAGTTGCCCGAGGCATAGTCGTAATCGAGGTTGCCGTTGACCGTGACTTCGGTCAGTTCCGGCCAGGGGCCCGCCCCCAGCTTGACGTTGCGAAACTCCAGGATGTCCGGATTCTCGACCGACACGGTAATGGTCTGACCGCCCACGGTGCGAGTGTATTCCTTGACCTGTTCGACGGTCTGGCGCAGCCGTGCCAACAGCCCGGTGGCCTTGGGCGCCTTGCCCTGGATGACCCCGTCGTAGGGATTGTCCTGGGCCATGCCGCGCGGAGTCACCAGCATCGACACCATCAGGCGTTGGGCGGGATCGATGCGCAGGCGGTCGCTGCCGCGCAGCAGATACTGACCGGTGTCATCGATGGCGACCACGCCTTTCAGCTGACCGACGTGGCGGGATTGATCAGGGCTGTTCGGATTGTGGGCCAGCAATCGAATATTATACTCGATCGACCGTCCGGGTTGCCGCTGTGCGGTTCCGTCGAAGCTGACATAGTCCGCCACGTTGAGGTTGATCCGGTATTGATCCTGCGCATCGCGGGAACGCAGCGAAGCGAAATCGGCTACCACCTGTCCGCTGATGGCGTTGTCGCGGGTCAGTGGTTCAGTGGGTTGAGCCAGGGCCGGCAAGGCCAGCGATGCAGCCAACAGGCTGGTTGCCAGAACGCTGGGTAGTAGGGAAAAACGGGGCATGGAGCATCTCCTGAGGTTGAATCATGGACGAGTAGTCCGTCCCGAGCCGGAGTCAGGGAACTGCTCCGGCGGGTTACGGATGACGGATACGTTAGACCAATCGGAGGCGCTATGCCAGTTTCAAAGAACCCGAATCACCGGGGTAGGTGTCCGGTGACTGGGGGAAGATTGGTTTTCCGGGAGGGAATCAGCTACGCGGGCGGTCCAGCTCATAAGTCGGATGGCTGGCGACGAACTGCTCCAGCACCTGGCGCAGCTTTGCGGCCTTGTCGGCATGGCCGCTGGCTTCGGCCTGCTGGAGATCCTCGCGGATATAGCGCTGGATCAGCCAGGTGCCGACATCGCTTTGCAACAGACAAGCGCCCAGTTCGGCGGCGACGATGTCCGGTACGTGCTCGTGTTCGGCGATGGCGTGGATTTCGTCTTCGCTGAGTTCGCTCAGTTCCAGACATTCGCGCATGGTCAGCATGATAGATCCTCCGGTTCCGACGGGCGTTGCCCTATTGCAGTGCGAGTTGCCCTGAATCAGGGCGTTAACCATCAGTCCCAAGCTTGTCAGAATCAACGTAAGCCATTGTTTTGTTTTATTTCATGAAGATAACCGACAAGACTATACATGCAATTGGCAGGCCAAATTTTGGCGATCCTGTTCCGCTGGATCAGAAATCCACCTCGGTGACGCTGATCAGACCGAAAGGGGTGACGTCAGCCCGTGGCAGTGATTTTCCGCCACCGGGAATCCCGGGAATGCCGGGAGGGGGTGGAGGCTCGGTGGGTTCCGGGATCTCCGGCCGGGGGCCATCGCTTACCGGTAGCTGTGGCTGGGTATCGATCAGATGAGCCAGATACACCCCCGGCGACAGGGACAAGACCAGTCCGGCATCATTGACATCAAAGGGGGCCCTGAGCTTGTCGACCAGTTCCTGGGCGGTCGGGTGATTCTGCCAGTTGTCATTGCCGCCGAATTCGATCGTGCCCTCGAGGTTGGTGACGCGAACCGCCGGATTGACCATGCCCTGCATGTTTTCACCCATGATGGCGAAACGCTTGTCGCCCGGCCCGGTGACGATGAAACCGGCGATCATGCCCGCCGCGTCGATGCGACCGTTGGTCGAGATGTTCAGCAACCGGCTGTCGTCGGTACCGCCGATGGCGTTCACGGCGAGCACGACCCGACCCACCCAGTTATCCTCCTGCAACAGGTTGTAGTAATCGAACAGGCTTGCCAGATAGACCCCGGGTTCCAGGGTGAGGACCAGGGCCGCGTCCGTGTTGCGATTGGGCACGCGCAGGCGCTCGGCGAGTTCCTGCTGTTCCTCGGCCGGCAGGGTAAACCAGTCGTCATTGAAGCCGTACACGATCTCGACCGCAAGATCGGTCACCAGCACCAGTGGATCGATTTCGGTGTCCAGATCCTCGCCCATGATGGCGACGCGCAGCGGGCTGTTGCCCAGTATGATGAACCCGGCGATCATCGGCAGAGCATCGATCGAGCCGTTGGTGGAGATGTTGATCAGCTGGCTGGTTGCCTTGGCGATCAGGTCGTTGGAGGGATGTTGTCCGGGAACGGCTTTGGTTTCGCTGGATGGAGCCGGCCTCAGGTCGCCCAGCTTCTCCGCCAGCGCCTCCAGTGTGAGGAGAGGTTTCTCGGGCGGTTCCAGCGGGTCGGCCAAGGCCATCGTGGACAGAGAGATCAGCAGCCCCGCCATCAGGATAAACCCTGCGTTAGAGATTTGGCGGACGGGTTCTCGGGACATGATGGCGTGCTCCATTGAGGGTTGATGCCGAAGCCTAGCGCAGTGTTTGCAGGGCTTGCTCGGTCTGAGTGATCTGCTGCCGGAGATCCCGCTCGGCTCTGAGCCAGCGATCGCGCTCGAAGTGGTAATTATAGACGCTGAGCTGGTGTTGCACGAAATTCAGTTCCCGTTGCAGCCGCTCCAGTTCCCGGGACAGGGCCTGACGGCGTTGCGCGATCTGCGGACTCTCGGTCACCGCCGGGCGGGGTGCGACTGG
This sequence comes from uncultured Candidatus Competibacteraceae bacterium, assembly GCA_964390235.1. Taxonomy (GTDB): domain Bacteria; phylum Pseudomonadota; class Gammaproteobacteria; order Competibacterales; family Competibacteraceae; genus CAYMHN01. The sequence continues at coordinate 255 of CAYMHN010000206.1, read as the reverse complement.
TGTCTCCACGGCCGGCGGGGTCACCGAGGGGGCGGGGGTGACCGGTGGTTCCGGGGTCGGCTGCGGTGGGCGTGGCGCTGGGGCTTGCACCGCCGCCGCTTGCCGTTCCTGTTCGGCGCGCCGCTGACTTTCCAGACGCGCCAGTGGCTCGCGGGCTTCCTCCAGCAATCGCCCGACCTGCTCGTCGGTCAGGTAGCGGGTGACCTGGAATTGTCGAGCCGCCTGATAGGCGGCAATGGCCGAACGGGTATTGGG
>CAYMHN010000205.1:0-6661 GCA_964390235.1 uncultured Candidatus Competibacteraceae bacterium | reverse complement strand
GAATGCTGCGGCAGCTTGAGCAGGCATCCCCGGCCACCGAGGACAGCCCGGCTGTCCGGAATATCAGATTGGCCGATCAGAGTCCTGGAAAACCGTCGATCGCGTTCAGGATCGGCAGCATCCCCACGATTCCGTTCAGCGACATAAATCCGCACTGATCAGGAGATATCCCCAACATGGGCGATCCAGTTCATGCCACCCCCACCACCCGCTACGGCGCCGACGCCAACCGCTGGGCAGTCACCGGACTGCGCATCCTGCTGGGCGGTCAGCCGAACGATAAGGGCGTGCAGCGGATGCTGGGGCGGTTGCGGTGAGTGCACCCTATGACGAATCGCTGGTCGAAGCCGGAAGGCGCGATAGTTTTCGGCAGTCGCACGCGGCACACACCGACCTGACCACGATGCCGATGTCGCAAAAGGCGAGCATCAACGATTTCTGCTCGATCCATCCATTTCCACCCAACCGAGGGCTCATCATGGCTGCTTACGAAACTCGGCTCACCATTGAAGATCCTGACCGACTGGAACTTCGCAACCTGCCCTTCAAGCCCGGCCAGCATGTCAAGGTCATCGTGCTGGAAGAGGATGAAATCGAGCAGCGTATGCATCGCTGGCGCGAGCTGTTTCGACGCACTCAAGCGCTGCCCGAGGCACAGTCGCTGACCGAAGCCGACATTGCCGGCGAGATCAAGGCTTACCGCGAAGGACGATGAGAGTCGTCATCGACACCAATGTCCTGGTTTCGGCGGCGTTGAAGGATGGTACACCCGAGGCGGTCATTCTGTTCGTCGTCGGACGATCGGACATCGAGTGGGTGGCATCCCCGCAGATTCTGACCGAATATCTCGACGTTCTGGCTCGGCCCAAATTCAAACTGCCCGACGCGGAGCGGCAGGCGTGGCAGGACTTGCTTCGGGAAACCGTCACCAAGGTGGAAGCATCTTCGTCCGTCGAGATCACCGGTGATCCCAAGGACGCCAAGTTCATCGTCTGTGCACTGGACACGGGAGCGGATTATCTGATCACGGGCGACCGCGATCTGGACGATGCCCGCAAAATGCTCGATACGACGATCATCACGGCTGCGGAATTCAAGCGTCTGTCGAGCAGATTGCCGCTGCCTGATATGATCCTCCCTGAATCCCCGGCCGGCGCGAGGGTCGCCAATCCAAACGAACCGCTCGGTTCTACCTGCGCGCCCGGCCACACTCACCGCAAGGAGCACGCATGGACACCACCCCCACCACCCGCGACCTCCGCCTGATCGAAGCCGGCTTCCCCTGCCATCAGGTCGGTGCCGAAACCCAGCGCGAGCGCGATACCGGCCAGTCACCGCCACCTCATCGTCTGCATGTCTGGTGGGCACGGCGACCGCTGACCCCGTCGCGGGCCGCCATCGTCGCATCATTGGACCCGGCCGATACCGATCCGGAAACCTTCGTCCGCCAGCTCGGCATCGAGCGCGTGCAGGCGCTGGCCAAGGAGCAGGAACGCCGGGCGGAGAATCTGGCGCTGATCGCCCGGCTCAGGGACAGCGACCCGCGTCTGGCGGAGAATGCGGTGCTGCTGCGCTGGGAGGCGGAATCGCAGCCGCTGCCGGATGCGGAAGCAGGTGACGAACTGCCGGTGCGGCGGATGATGGGTGATCCGGCGCATTATACTTCCTATACGCTCCAACGAGATGAGACCCGGACATGCGCACGCCACTCTGCGAGACACTTGGAATCGACTATCCGATCCTGCAGGCAGCTATCGGCGGTGCCGCAGGGCCGGAACTTGCAGCGGCGGTCTCAAATGCCGGGGGGCTGGGTACGGTCGCTCTGACAGGTTGGGGCGGCGATGGCGCGAAGAAGCTCATCCGTGAAACACGGGGCCTCACCAAGCGAGGTTTTGCGACCAACGTCGTTCTGGCCTACGACGTCGAGGCCGAGATCGACGCGATGCTGGAGGAGCGCCCCAAAGTCGTTTCCTTCTTCTGGGGCGATCCCGCAGCCTATGTCGACCGCGTTCATGCGGCCGGGTCAAAGCTTATGATGACTGTCGGCAGCGTCGAGGAGGCGATGAAGGCCGTTGGCGCCGGTGCTGACATCATTGTGGCGCAGGGTTGGGAAGCGGGCGGCCATGTGCGGGGTACAGTGTCGACGTTGGCGCTTGTTCCGACCGTTGCTGATGCGGTCAAACCGGTACCTGTGGTTGCGGCGGGAGGCGTTTCGGATGGCCGCGGACTCGCAGCCGTCCTCAATCTTGGTGCGCAGGCGGCGTGGATTGGCACTCGCTTCCTGGCGAGCACCGAGGCGAACACCCATGTCAAATACCGCAACTGGGTGTTGACCGCGACGGCAGCCGATACAGTCTACTCGAACCTTTTTGACGGCGGGTGGCCAGATGCGCCAGGGCGTGTAGTTCGGACGCCAATGGTTGAGGCGTGGGAACGTGCCGGTCGCCCGGGGCCTGGTTTCCGCGTTGGAGAGGGTGACTTGATCGCCAGAGACAAGGACGGAAATCCTGTCTATCGCTTTGACGCAATGACCGCGCGACGTGATCACGAGGGAGATATCGATTCGTTTTCACTTTGGGCAGGGCAAGGGGTCGGACTAGTCACCCGCGAACAGACAGCTGCGGAGATCATTGCCGAGATCGTCGATCAAACTCGCGAAGTTCTTTACGCCGGGGCGAAACTGGCGCGGGGCTGATCGATCTATGAGGATCAAGCCGCCATATTTTCGCTTCGGGTCAGACTTGCCCGTCAACTTCTCGCGGCGAATGTCAGTAACGGGTCGAACTGGAATCTCGCCACCGATATCGGGGGCGCCGGATTCCGGCCGCTAGGCTGCTGTGCCACCTTTGCCGCGCCGCCGCTTTAGAAAGGGCGCCATGCCGCGGCGGGCCAGCTCGTCGGCCCGCGAAGGCGATGTCCCGGTCTCCCGCGCCTATCTGGACCAGCAGACCGCCGGGCGGCGCGAGGCGGTGCTTGACTTGCTCACGGTCTGGATCGAGGAGGCCGTCGAGGACGCGCTGAAGCGCGAGGGGGAGGCGTTACGGTTCGGGTTGTGAACCGAACTGGCAATCTCCCGGTCAGGGTTTACAATTACCAGTAGTAATAACGACAAATGTAAACCCGAGACGATGGAGACCATAGGCGCACGCATCAAACAGGCACGACTCGCAGCGGGGCTGTCACTGCGCGAACTCGGCGAACGGGTCGAACTCAGCCAGACCGCCGTGGCCAAGTACGAACAAGGCCAGCTGACACCCTCCAGCGGCATGCTGCTCAAGCTGGCCCGCGCGCTGAATGTGCGTGTGGAGTATTTCTTCCGTGCCGACACCTTCGAGCTGGAGCAGGTCGAGTACCGTCACCACAACCAACTGCCGGAGTCCGGCAAGCACCGGATGTTGGCACTGATCCGCGAACAGCTGGAGCGCCAGTTCGCGCTGGAACGGCTGCTACCCGACAGCCTGTCGCCGTTCGAACTGCCCGACGGACTGCCCGCGCGCATCGACGATCTTGAGGCCCTCGAAACCGTCGCGCTGACGGTCCGCCATGCCTGGAAACTGGGCGAGAATCCGATTCCGGACATGGTCGGCGCGCTGGAGGATCACGGCATCATCGTGCTGCTGGTGCCCAGCCTGGACCAGCGGTTCAACGGCCTGTCGGCACGGGTCGACGGTAAGCCGGTGATCGCCGTCGGCGAGGACTGGCCGGGGGATCGGCAACGCTTCACGCTGGCGCACGAACTGGGCCATCTGATTCTGTCCGGTCGACTGGCGCCCGGACTGGACGAAGAGAAAGCCTGCGACCGCTTCGCCGGTGCCTTTCTGGTCCCGGCCAACGCTGTCCACCTCACGCTCGGCCCGCAACGTCACTGGCTGGAGCCGCGAGAGCTGATGCTGCTCAAGCAGGAATACGGCCTGTCGATGGGCGGCTGGATCATGCGTGCCGTGCAGACCGGCTGCCTGAACAAGACCCAGGCCGGCAAGCTGCACGGACTGTTTCGCAAACACGGCTGGCATCGTGAAGAACCCGGCGAACCTTATCCACGTGAAACCCCACAGCGCTTCGAGCAACAGGTCTACCGCGCACTGGCCGAAGAGCTGATCAACGAAACCAAGGCCGCTCAGCTGCTGGGCAAGCCGCTGATGGCGTTTCATACCGAGCGCATGGATGACCTCGATGCGGCGCTTGGTCAATGATGCCAATATCTTCATCGATCTCGAAGAAGCCGGCCTGCTCGAAACGCTGTTTCAGCTTCCCTACGAGTTCGTGACCCCGGATGTGCTGTTCGAGGAAGAACTGCAAGCCCGGCATGGCCATCTGCTGCGATTTGGCCTGACGACCCTGGAATTGCAGGCCGACCGAATGCTTCGTCTGCATGAACTGGTGCAGCGCTACCCGCAGATCGGCTTCATGGACTGCCTGGCGTTGGCGCTGGCGGAACAGGAGCTGTGCCCCTTGCTGACCGGCGATCAGAAGTTGCGCGGTGCGGCCAAGGTCGAAGGGCTGGAAGTGCATGGTACGCTCTGGGTGGTCGAGTCGCTGCTCGAACACCAGATCATTCGTCTCGAACAGGCCTACGAAGCCTACGACCGCATGGAAAATGCTCAACGCCGGCTTCCTTATCCACTGGCTCGGCGCCGGCTCCGGGATCGTTTTGGCCCTCGCCAGAGATCATGACCGAACCGGCCGGATTTCCCGATCACCCCTGGCGTCTCAGCTACCGCACGGCAGCGCGCCGACCCGATGGCCAGCCGGTCGATATTCTGCACGACTTCTACATCCCCGCTCTGGAGCGGGCGGTGCGCTACGACCGGGTGGCCGGCTATTTCCGCTCCAGCTCGCTGGCCGCCGCGTCGCAGGGCTTTTCGGCCTTCGTCCGGCAGGGCGGCAAGGCCCGGTTCGTAGTCGGCGCCGATCTGGAACCGGACGATGTCGCGGCGGTTCTCCAGGGCGATCAAACTCGGCTGGACGAACGGCTGCTGGATGAGCTGGAGGGCGACTGGCCCGAGTCGGTCCGCGACGGCGTGACGCTGCTCGCCCGGATGGTCGCGCGCGGTCATCTGGACCTGCGGGTGGCGCTGCGGGTCCACACCGGCACCGGCCAGCCGCTGCCATTCGACTCGCTGGCCGACGGCTATGTGCATCCGAAGTGGGCGCTGTTCCACGACGCCGATGGCCGGCGGTTGTACGTGACCGGCTCGCTCAACGAATCGCGCACTGCGCTGGTGCGCAATGCCGAGAACATCGATGTGCACTGCGACTGGAAAAGCGACGACAGCCGGCAACGCGCCGACGAAGCCGAACACGGCTTCGAGGCGCTGTGGGCCGATCGTTATCCGGGGCTGCGGGTATTGTCGCTGCCCGATGCGGTGCGCGCGCGGCTGATCCGCTTCAGCGAAGGGCTGTCCGAACTACACGAGATCGACGGCACCGTCGAGCAGTTCCCGGCCAGCCAGCTGCTGTGCGACGAAGTCGGCCTGGGCAAGACCATCGAGGCGGGGCTGGCGATCCGCGCCCTGGTGCTGTCCGGACGAGCGAAACGGGTGCTGATCGCCGCGCCGGCCTCGCTGACCCGCCAGTGGCAGCGCGAACTGGCCGACAAGTTCCGCCTCGATTTCGCCCGCGCCCTGGGTGGCCAGCAACCGCGCCACGAATACCTGCTGCCACGGCCGACGATCCGCACGGCCGCCAGTCTGTACGAACCGGAACTGCTGATCGTCTCCACCGGCCTGCTGAGTCGCCCGGAACGCTTGCGCGGACTGCCCGAATTCGATCTGGCGCTGGTGGACGAAGCGCACTACGCCCGGCGCAAGAACCCCACCGCCGGTCGTCGCGGGCGCGCCGAGTTCGGCCGCTTGTATCGCTCCATCCGGGATCACCTGCGCCCCCGGACCCGCTGCCTGCTGCTGGCGACGGCCACGCCGATGCAGATCGATCCGGTCGAAGTCTCCGACCTGCTGGCGCTGATTCCCCGCGTCGGTCCGTTCAACGCCGGCGTTGCCCGCGACCAGCTGATCCTCAACGGTCTGGTGATCAGCGGGCTGATTCGGCTCCGGCAACGCTACGGGCGTGAACTCTTCCGCGACGAGATTCAGGCCATCGAAGCGGCGTACTCGGACCCGAACAATCGCCGCCACCCCGTCCGGGTGAACAATCCGCCCGGCGCCATCGTGCAACGGCTATCCAACATCGGTCTGCCGTTCCACCCGACCGTGCCCCTGCCAGGCGGTGACGGCGTCGTCGATGCGCCACCGATACTGATCCGGGTGGTGGTCGATCATGCCTGGCAACAAGCCAATGAAGTGCGGCAAAGCAACTTGGGCACCGAGGAGTTCCTCCGGCGAGCGGGTCGGCAGATCGAGGAATTGCTCAAGAGTTGACCGCATGGGATCATCGACGGAGAAAAACGCGGCAAGCTTCCACGGCTACTGTAATCAACAATCGATCAACGGTCGAAGATGAACGCCCTACCTCCCCTCCCCTGGCTGGTGGCCGACATCGGCGGCACCAACACCCGCTTTGCGCTGGTGACGACTGGCGACGCTGTGCCCGAATCGGTCCGGATACTGCGCTGCGCGGACTACCCGGCGCCCGCCGATGCCATCGAGCACTATCTGGGCATAGTGAACGCCCCCCGACCGCAGGCGGCGGTGCTGGCGATCGC